>NVQY01000009.1 GCA_002400675.1 Paracoccaceae bacterium
CGCCCACGACCGCCGACGGCGCGCTGCGACTCAAGCGCGCCACGCCGATGGCTGGGCGACTGGGAGGTGAACCGGCGCGCCACCAACGCCGAAACCGCCCGTGCCGTTGACTGGTTGACGCAAACCATGCGCGCCCTCAGCGACGATCTGCGCGACACGCTGGCGCTGGTGCTGGACGGGGCCACCCATGCGCAGGCCGCCGAGGTGCTGGGCGTGTCCGAAGGCACCATAAGCTGGCGCATGTCAGAGGCCAAAAAGCGCCTGCGGGCGCTAAAGGAACAGGAGGATCAGACATGAACGACGATCTGGACGATCTGAAATCGGCCTTTAATGCCGCCACACCTGCGCCTGACCCGGACGTCAGGGCCGCACATCTGGCACTGGCGCAGAAAAACTTTGCCGCCCTCCAAGGATCGCGTGACGACGCGCGTCAAACTTCTGTTGCCCCCAAAAGGGGTCTGTTTACAGGAGTAGCAAAGATGTTTTCCACCATGCCCACCAAAGGGGCGTTGACCGCCACCACCGCATTGGCCGCCGTTGGCCTGATCGTGATCCTGCCCGATTGGTCGCAAGCCCCCATCCCCAGCCTGCCCAAACCGGTGGTTGTTCAGGACGCGGCAGAACCCGACCTGCGCAGTGAGATCGCCGAATCCCAAGAGGGTGCAATGAATGATGCTGTTCTGAATGCCCCTGTGAATGCGCCCGTGGTTGCCCCGGCCATGGCTCCGCCGGCCCCTCTTGCGCTAAGCGAACCCGCGCCGGTGGTTGGTGGGTTCGCCGCCGGTCAGCTGGCTCGCAAGCGCGCGCCCGGTCCGATTTACGATCAAGAGCTGCGATCGCAAGAGGCCGATACCGAGGCCTACCCGGACGCCGACCAGAACCCCCTGAAAATCACCGCAGAAACGCCGGTCTCGACCTTTTCGATTGATGTGGACACCGCGTCTTATGCGCGGGTGCGCGCGTCCCTGATGGCTGGCCAATTGCCCCCCGAGGGCGCGGTGCGGGTGGAAGAGATGATCAACTACTTCCCCTATGACTACCCCGCCCCGGACGCGGACGGGGCACCCTTCCGCCCAACCGTGGCCGTCACCGGCACGCCGTGGAACCCGGATACGCAGCTGGTGCATATCGCCATTCAGGGCCGCAATCCGGTGGTTGAAAACCGCCCGCCGCTAAATCTGGTGTTTCTGATCGACACCTCGGGGTCGATGCAAAGCGCCAACAAGCTGGCATTACTGAAACAAAGCCTGGCGCTGATGCTGCCCAAACTGAACGCCAGCGATCAGGTGGCGATTGTGGCCTATGCCGGCAGTGCCGGTCAGGTGCTGGCCCCGACCATAGCCACGGATCGCGCGGCAATTCTGGCGGCCTTGGATAACCTGTCGGCGGGTGGGTCAACCGCCGGTCAGGCCGGGTTGCAACAGGCCTTTGCCGTGGCCGAGGGCATGGCCGGGGACGGCGAAGTGACCCGTGTCATTCTGGCCACTGACGGCGATTTCAACGTTGGGCTGTCCAGCCCTGATGCGCTTAAGAAATTCATCGCCGACAAACGCGACACCGGCACTTATCTGTCGGTCATGGGCTTTGGTCGGGGCAATCTGGACGACGCCACCATGCAGGCGCTGGCCCAGAACGGCAACGGGCAGGCGGCCTATATCGACACCCTGTCAGAGGCGCAAAAGGTGCTGGTTGACCAATTCACCGGCGCGCTGTTCCCGATTGCCAATGACGTCAAGATTCAGGTCGAATTCAACCCGGCTAATATCGCCGAATACCGGCTGATCGGTTATGAAACCCGTATCCTGCGGCGCGAGGATTTCAATAATGACAAGGTGGACGCCGGCGACATCGGCGCGGGCCATTCGGTGACGGCCTTGTACGAAGTGACTCCCGTCGGCTCGCCCGCGCAGCTTAGCGATCCCTTGCGTTATCAGACCGCCGACGCCGCAACGCCAAGCGACGAACTCGGCTTTCTCAAACTGCGTTACAAGCTGCCGGGCGAGGATCAAAGCGCGTTGATCGAAGTGCCAATTCGCGCCATTGAGACCCCCGCCAGCACCGAAATGCAGTTCGCCGCCGCGATTGCCGGGTTCGGGCAGTTGCTGGTCGACAGTCCCTACATGGGCGATTGGGGCTATGAACAGGCGATTGATCTGGCCAATGCCGGCCGGGGTGACGACCCTTACGGCTATCGCGCCCAGGCGGTTCGCCTGATGCGGTTGGCAAAAAGCCTGTCTCAGCAATAAGTCAGCCTAAGTGGCAAGGGCAGGGGCTTGCCCTGCTCTTGCCGGTTCAGAGGCTACTTTACCGCGCCTGACGCCATGCCTTTGATGATGTATTTTTCCAACACGATGCCGATCACGATCAGCGGCATGATCGCCGCCCATGACAGCGCCGCCATCGACCACCAGTTGATGCCTTGCGATCCGGTCTGGCTGGCCACCATCACCGGCAAAGTCTTGGCGTCGGTCGAGGTCAGCAACGCCGCGAAAAAGTATTCGTTCCACGTCAGCACCAGCGCCAGAATGAACGCCGCCACCATGCCGGGCAGGGCAATCGGCAGGATGATCGTCACAAACGCCCCCCAGATCGACAAGCCGTCCACCAGTGCCGCCTCTTCCAACTCCACCGGAATCGCCTGAAACTGATCGCGCATGATCCAGATGACAATCGGCAGCACCGTCAACGTATAAAGCAGGATCAATCCGATCCGCGTGTCCAGCAGGTCCAGCTGCTTGTAAAGCACCAGAAACGGCAGCGCCAATACCACCGGCGGCAGGATCAGCTGGCTGAGGAAAAAGAACGAAATGTCGGGGTTGCGCATGAACCCGAACTTATAGCGGAAGCGGCTAAGCCCATAAGCCACCATCGACCCAAGGATCACCGCCAGCGCCGAAGATCCCAGCGCCGAAATGGTCGAGTTCCAGAACCGTTTGAGGAATTCCTCGCGCACGGTGCTTTCGGTAAAAATCGTATCGGGCGACAGGCCCAGTGATTTCCAGCCGCGCCATTTGGGTTCGAAATCGACCCATGGGATCATGTTGCCCTGCATCACGTCGGGGGCCATTTTGAACGAAGTGGTCAGGGTCCAGTAGATCGGGAACAGGCAAATCAGCGTCCACAGCGCCAGAATGCCGTAGATTACCAGCCGGTTGGCGAACCATTTTGCCTTGTGTGACAGATCAGCTTCGCTGTCGTGAAAGATCGGCGTTTCGCTCATTGCAAGTACCTTGGGTTCATCCAGCGATCCATCAGCTTCATGAAAATGGTGATCGCCACGACGATCAGCACCAGATAGACCAGCGCCAGAAGTGTTCCGTATCCCACATTGGACCGGTCGCGGTATTCGCGGAAAATGAAACTGGTCACGCTGTCGGTGGCCCCACCGGGACCGCCAGATGTGACGTTGATGATGATATCCGCCAGTTTCAGCTTAAAGATGATGCGGATCAGAATAGCGGTGATTGACACGGGCAACATCAGCGGGAATGTCACCTCCCAGAAATTACGCCAGCCACTTGCGCCGTCGACCTTGGCGGCCTCTTGCACTTCGCGCGGGATGGCCTGAAGACCGGCCAGAATCATGATCATCATAAATGGGATATAGGTCCACGCATCCATCAGCATGATGGTGGCGCGGGCGATCTCTGGCGAGCCGAAAAAGCTGGGGTGATCCCAGCCCAGCCAGCGCGCGGTGCGCGCAATCGGGCCAAAGCGGATTTCCATCATTGACTTGCCAACCATCCAGCTAACCGCGACCGGCGACAACATCAGCGGCATCAAAAACGCCACCCGAAAGAACTTGCGCGCGCGGATGTCGCTGGCAAGGATCAGCGCCAGACCAAAGGCGATGGCGTATTCCACGACGATGGCGGCGGTGTAATACACCATGTTTTTCAAGGCGTTCCAGTAGAACGGATCGCCCCACATCTGGCGGAAATTATCCAGCCCGTTGAACTGGCGACCATTGGGGCTGGCCAGGTTCCAGTCGCTTAGACCAATCAGGATGGCGTAGAACAGCGGAAACACCACCATCGCCACCACGAACAGCACGCCGGGCAGGATGAACAGCACCCGTTTGCCCTTTTCTCCGTAGAGAACAACTTGGGCGAAACACAGGCAGGTGGCCCAGAACAGATAGCCGTAAAGGCCGATGCGCCACGTGTCGAATTGCAGCGGGATCGCCCCGTATTCCGACAGGCCCAGTATCGCGAATGACAGCGCCATGATCGCGGCACTACCCCAGATCAACACCCTGCCCAACAGCACCCGACGCGGGGTGATGGTGTCGAGGGTTACAACGTGAAGGAGGTCGCCTTGGGTGTTCATGCTAACATGTTAGCTGGGGGTGAAGGGTATGTTAAGCCTCAAAATTCGCGTTACGCGTTGATAATGAATAATGCCAGCGCACCCCGTTTGAAGGGACAGGTAAGCCTGAGCCATTGAAGGGTGAATTAGGCGGCTGGTGGTCGCGCCGGATCGACCGGGTGCACAGGCTGGTCTATCGGGTTCGGGATGGCGCGCTAGACGTGGCGCAATGCCGCTATCATTATTAGGGGCGGCCGGGGAATACCCAACCGCCCCCAATGAAAGCGCCCGCCGGAATCTCTCCCGGCGGGTACTTTGATCACATCCCCAAGGATTCTTTGTACAAAGCGATCTGGCTGTCCCGTCCAATCTGATCGGTGATCTTTTCCCACGCTGCCGCAATGGCATCCGCAGTTTCCTGAGCGCCGCCATACTGACCGGCAAAGCCCTTGGCCAACTCATCCTCGGCAACCGAATAATACTGGAAGATGCCGGGGATACGCGGCTCGATTGCCCCGTTCGGGTGGTTATAGCTATCGGCGTTCGAGCCAAGGTAATCCTCGACGTAATCGCGGTCATAGCCGGCTGCTTCCCACTCGTCGAACTGGAAGTGAGAGTTGCGGTATGGCTGAAAGCCCGACGGATAGGCCGACGCCCAAAGCGACAGGTCCTTGCCGCCCAGATGCGCCGCTGCCGACCATGCGGCCTTGTGCTTTTTGGCATCCGAATCGACCCGCGCCATGACGTAAACACCCCAGCCGATATAGGCCATATTGGGCGCTTCGTTGGCCTGCATGTCCCACTGATTGGTTTTCGAATTCCACACCTTGTCCGATCCGGGCAGGGTCGAGAACCCAACCACGTCACCAACAACGGAGGTATCCGAAGTCCGCGCGCTGGAGCCAACATCGCCCCACCACGTCAACATGCCGCCGGTTCCGGCGAGGAATTGCTGGAACGCGGTGGTGCCGGGATCGGCGTTGATCTGGTCCGCAGGATAGGCACCCTTGATGGCGATCAGGTCCATGACGTCCTGAATGGCCTGCACGAATGCCGGGTTGTTGACCCGTGGCTTCATGGTGTCGGGATCAAACAGCCACGCCGGATCGTCCGGGTGCTTGGCATAAGCCGTCGCGCGGTCTTCGAGGAAGTAGAACCCAAAGCCACCCCAGCCCTTGAGCGGATCAAGGAAACCGTGTGCATCAAGGCCCGTCAGAGGGTCTTTCTTGCCGGCCAGGAACTTGGAATGTGCCTGAACCTGCGCCCATGTTGTGGGGGCTGCCCAGTCGCCTTCCCCGCCGGATTCTTTCCACGCGGCGGCGAATTCTTCGTTCTCGTAATAGTCTTTGCGATAGGCGAATGTGTGGCAATCGCCGTCAATCGACACGCGATAGGTCTTGCCGCCCCATGTGCCGACTGGCGCCTTGAGGTAGTCAACGTAATCGTCCATGTCGATCACGTCTTTGACCCACTCGGGCATCTCAGAGGCCAGACCTTTGCCCAGCACGTCACCTTCAAACGGTGCGCCCATTTCGATGATGTCGAAATCGACCGTTTGCGTGGCAATCGACTGTTGCAGGCGGGCGTTATAATCGGCCTGCGCAAGGTCGATCCAGTTGATCTTGGCGCCGGTATATTTCTCCCATGGTTTCAGGAAGCCGCGAAACAGGAAGTTGTGCAGGTTCTGGTTGTTCAGCCCCATAAAGGTCAGTTCGACCCCTTCAAATTCACCTTCGGCAACGGTGGCCTTTGTTGGCCCAAGCGTCAGTTCCCCAACCTTTTGCCAATCGCCATCGGTGGGTGATCCTTGTCCGACACCGGGGATTTTCAGGATTTGCTGGCGCAGGTCATCTCCGCTTGCAAATGCCGGGGCCGCCCCCATGCCGCCCGCAGCAGCGGCCAGTCCGGTCGCGGCAACACCCTGCATCATCTTGCGACGACTCATCTGCATCTGCACAATGTGATTGAATAGATCGGTTTTCATGGTTGATTCTCCCTATTAACGAAGCTGGCCACCGGAACCCCGTTGCCTGTGTTCAAAATCCCCAAACCCAAAACCGGGCCGGTCACACATGCCACCAAGGTCCACCAAGCCGCCCTTTGGGTCGGCGTCGGCATGACCTAACCTGAGCCAGAGCTTTTCAGTGGAAACCAATCATGTCAAGATACTAACATGTTAGTATGCGCAAGTGATGGACAGGCCGATGCGGAACGATTAGGTCTTTGGTAACAAACGTGCGGATTAAGTGAGGCAGGCAATGGCGAAAGTCACGATACGGGAATTGCGCAAGAATTACGGGGCTGTGCAGGTTATTCACGGCGTCGATGTGGACATTGAGGATGGTCAGTTTGTCGTGCTGGTCGGGCCGTCGGGCTGCGGTAAATCCACCCTGCTGCGGATGATCGCCGGGCTAGAGGAAGTCACCGGCGGCACAATTGCCATTGGCGACCGGGTGGTCAACAACCTGCCGCCCAGCGAACGTGACATCGCCATGGTGTTCCAGAACTACGCGCTTTACCCGCATAAAACCGTGGCCTCTAACATGGCGTTTTCCCTGCGGATGCGGCGGATGAACAAGGTCGAAATCAAATCCCGCGTGGACCGCGCTGCCGAAATCCTTGGGCTGACCGAATATCTTGACCGCTATCCCCGCGCCTTGTCCGGCGGCCAGCGCCAGCGCGTTGCCATGGGACGCGCCATCGTCCGTGACCCACAGGTGTTCCTGTTCGACGAACCCCTGTCCAACCTTGACGCCAAGCTGCGCGTACAGATGCGCGCCGAAATTCGCGAGTTGCACCAACGGCTTGCCACCACCACCGTCTATGTCACTCACGACCAGATCGAAGCGATGACCATGGCCGACAAGATCGTGGTCATGCAGGCAGGGCACATCGAACAGATCGGCGCGCCGTTGGAATTGTATGATACCCCCGCCAACACTTTTGTTGCGGGGTTCATCGGCTCTCCGTCGATGAACTTTTTTGATGGCACCGTGGGCCAGCCGGATACAAACGGGAACGCCACCATCGACATTGACGGCGCGGCATTTCCGGCGGGACCACGTCAGGGGCTGACGCAGGGCCAGCGGGTAACATTCGGCATCCGGCCCGAACATCTTGAACTGGCCGAAACCGGAATTGGCGTACAGGTGGCGGTGGTGGAACCTACCGGCTCGGAAACCCACGTCATTTCCCGCCTGAAGGATCGCGAAGTGGTCGCGGTGTTCCGCGAACGTCACCCGCTTGTGGCCGGTCAGCAGATCACGTTGCGCCCGGACCCGGAACAGGTACACTTGTTTGACGCCGATACCGGTGCCAGAATTGACTAAGCCGCCAAAGGGAGAAGGCATATGTTGAAAGGGATTGATCACCGGCTGAACGCCGATGTTCTGTATGCGCTGCGCGCGATGGGGCATGGCGACTACCTGATCCTCACGGATACCAACTTTCCGGCCGATTCGATTGCCAGCCAGACGGTGGTTGGCGAAGTGTTGCGGATGGAGAACCTGACCACCGCACAGGCCGCACAGGCAATCCTGTCGGTGATGCCGCTGGACACCTTTGTCGATGATTTTGCCGGGCGGATGGAGATTGTCGACAACCCCGCCGAAGTCCCCCCGGTGCAGGCCGAAGTGCAGGCAGAAATCGACGCTGCCGAAGGCAAATCGCGCCCCATGGTCGGGATCGAACGGTTTGAATTCTACGACGTGGCAAGGGACGCCTACGCGGTCATTCAGACCGGAGAACGGCGCTTTTACGGATGTTTCATGTTCCGCAAGGGTGTGATCCCTCCGGAAGAATAAAGAGGGCAGATATGGGTCAGGATATTGTCGTGCTGGGGGTATTTGTCGCCGATACCAGCTATCGCGCGGACCGTGCGCCGCGTATGGGCGAGACCATTATGGGCAACAGCTTTGCGCTGGGTCCGGGGGGCAAGGGGTCGAATCAGGCGGTCGCGGCGGCGCGGGTCGGCGGCAAGGTGCATTTCATCACCCGTCTTGGCCGTGATCCGTTTGCCGATATGGCATTGTCCACGTGGGAACGCGCCGGTGTGATCCCCGAAATCACCCAGCATGACGACAGCTATACCGGGGCCGCCTATATCTTTGTCGAAGAGGCCACGGGCGACAATGCCATCATCGTCTGCCCCGGCGTGGCCAGCACCATTTCGACCGGTGATATAGACACGCACGGCGACCTGATTGCCGATGCATCCGTATTCATGACCCAGTTGGAACAACCCATGGCGGCGGCACATCATGGCCTTGATCTGGCGCGCAAAGGTGGGGCGGTCACCATCCTCAACCCGGCCCCGGCGGCGGACTTGCCTGACGGAATGCTGGCCTTGTGCGATTACGTCACCCCGAATGAGAGCGAGGCCGAGGGCCTGACCGGCATCGCCGTGACCTCGGTGGCCGAGGCAACCCAAGCCGCCGAGGCCTTGCTGGCCAAGGGTGTCGGGGCCGCGATCATAACGCTGGGCGAAAACGGCGCGTTGTTTCATGACGGCACCAACCCGGTGCATGTGCCCGCCTTCAACGCCGGGCCGGTGGTTGAAACCACCGGCGCAGGGGACGCGTTCAACGGCGGTTTTGCCGCTGGTCTGGCGCGGGGAATGGCTCCGTTAGAGGCGGTGCGCTTTGGCAGTGCCACGGCGGCGATCTCGGTAACGCGCCCCGGCACGGCGCCTTCTATGCCGGATCTGGGCGAGGTCGAAGCGTTGTTGCAGGCGCAATAGGGCCGCGTGTGAACATCCTCTACATCATGTTCGACCAGCTGCGGTTTGACTACCTCAGCTGTGCCGGGCATCCGCATCTGCACACTCCGCATATTGATGCCATCGCCCAGCAGGGCATGCGGTTTTCCCGCGCCTATGTGCAATCTCCGGTGTGCGGGTCGTCGCGGATGAGCAGCTATACCGGGCGCTATACCTCAAGTCACGGCGCACAGCAGAATGGGTATCCCTTGCGGGTGGGTGAAATGACCATGGGTGACCATTTGCGCGGCGCTGGCATGGATTGCTGGCTGATCGGAAAGACGCATATGGCGGTGGATGCCAAGGGCATGGCGCGTCTTGGGCTGGCCCCCGACAGCGTGATCGGTGCGCGTCAGGCGGAATGCGGGTTCGATGTCTGGCAACGCGATGACGGGCTGTGGGGCGAAGGGCCGGACGGCATGTATGACGCCAAACGCAGCCCCTATAACGAATACCTCAAATCCAAAGGCTACCCCGGCGACAACCCGTGGAAAGACTTTGCCAATGCCGGGGTCGAGGGTGCCGATGGGGATGACATTGCCTCGGGGTGGTTCATGGCCAATGCGGGCAAGCCTGCCAACATCGCCGAAGAGGACAGCGAAACACCGTGGCTGACGACCCAGGCGATCCGGTTTATTGAGCAGGCTACAGAAAAATCCAACGGGCCGTGGTGCGCCCATGTCAGTTATATCAAACCGCATTGGCCCTACATCGTGCCCGCGCCTTATAACGATATGTACGGGCCAAACCACGTACCCGTGGCCACACGCCACCCTGACGAACGGGTTGATCCCCACCCGGTTTACGCCGCGTTCATGAACAACCCCATCGGACGCGCATTTTCCCGCGAAGAAGTCCGCCAGGCGGTGATCCCGACCTATATGGGCCTGATCAAACAGATCGACGACCAGATGGGGCGACTGTTCGGGTTTCTGCGCGATTCCGGGCGGATGCAGGATACGATGATTGTCATCACCTCGGACCACGGCGACTATCTGGGCGATCACTGGCTGGGGGAAAAGGACCTGTTTCACGAACCCTCGGTCAAGGTGCCGCTGATTATCTATGATCCGTGCGCAGAGGCGGATGATACAAGGGGCACGGTCTGTGATGACTTGGTCGAGGCGATAGATCTGCTGCCGACGTTTCTGGAAAGTGCGGGCGGCGAACCGGCGGGGCATATCCTAGAGGGGCGCTCATTGGTGCCGCTGTTGCATGGCGAACACCCTGACGATTGGCGCGACTATGCGATCAGCGAATATGACTACGCGCCGTCGCCTGTTTCTGTCCAGCTGGGTGTGGCCCCGCAGGACGCGCGCCTGTTCATGGTGGTGGACAAGCGGTGGAAGTTCATGCACGCCGAAGGCGGGTTCCGGCCCATGCTGTTCGACCTTGAAAACGACCCACAGGAGTTCTTTGATCTCGGTGCTGACCCGGCGCAATCAGAGGTGATTGCGCTGATGTATCAACGGCTGGGGAATTGGGGGCGGCGGATGTCTCAGCGGGTCACACGTTCGGACCATGACATCGAAACCGCGCGGGGGGCCGCGCGGCGCAAGGGGATCGTGTTGGGGGTGTTTGACGGGTCGGATGTGGACGACGACCTGACCGTCAAATACCGGGGCAAAGTCCCGCAATCACCGCGCTGACCCAAAAAAATCCGCCAAATATTTTTCCGCCTGCCGCGCTGTTACGCCTTGAACTGATCGTCCGCCGCTGTTTGCCACCCGGTCACCGGCGCGTTTGTCTGGGCCGCYATGCCAATCACTGCCAGCAACTCTCTATGCATTTGTGGGGTTATGCCCTTGGACTTGGTCGGTGCCGTGTGGAAATGCACGCAATACTCACAACCATTGGCCGTTGATACTGTGACATACGGCATTTCCTTGACGGGCGGGTCCAGCGCGCCAACCCCCAAATTTGCGCCGGTTTCCGGAATCCTGGTCAGGTTCATCAGGTTTTGGAATCGATAACGGCCACTTGGGAACCACGCGTAATGGGTTGCGAAATCGGCGTTTTGGCGAAGTCGCGCGAAAGCGTGTCCACAACTGACCTGTGACCGGTCGTCGCGGCGTTGTCCAAATACTGCAAGACAGCCCTTGCCAAAAACCCCCGCCTCGGATATCCCGCCGCCCAGCGTCGGAGTGTAGCTCAGCCTGGTAGAGCACTGCCTTCGGGAGGCAGGGGTCGGAGGTTCGATTCCTCTCACTCCGACCATAAAAGCAAGGGATTTGGCGGACCCTTTTGGTTTTTCAGGCGGCAGGCCGCAACGATATCCGCAACGTTTCACAGCTTGTCTGTGCCGGGTATGTTCTTTCCTTGCGGGATTCGGCCTCGCGCACGACACTCTACAGCTTCAAGTCCATGATCCCGGCAGCGTTCCTAAGAGCATCCGGGCTGTAGGAGCGATAAACGTCCTCCAGCGTCTCGCGCGAGGTCGCGAAATAGGCGGTTGCATCCTCCAGCGTCATGCCGCGCATGAATGCCCAGGTCACGGCCGTGTGCTTCAGTGTATGCGGAGTCACATCCTCTAACCCGGCCCGCCGAACGGCTGCCCCGAACGCTTTGTGGATGCGCGACACCGGCGCACACTTGAACGAAATGACATGGCTGCCATCCTGAACCCAGGTCTGCATCTCCTGGTGCAGCGTTGCCGGCATCCTGACCACACCCTTGCGCTTCTTGGTCTCTGCCTCGGCCTTGCCG
Organism: Paracoccaceae bacterium; assembly: GCA_002400675.1. GTDB lineage: Bacteria > Pseudomonadota > Alphaproteobacteria > Rhodobacterales > Rhodobacteraceae > NVQY01. The sequence continues at coordinate 11,771 of NVQY01000009.1, forward strand.
AGAAAGTGAAGCACTCCATTCTCCAGATCGACCCAACCGCTATCAATTGAAGGTAGCCATTTCAGGCGTGATATCGCGGTCTTCCGGCGACCTGTATAGATCGCAATCTTGATGAACCTCTGAACGTGCGGTGCCGCCGCTGCCAGCAGTTTCGCGACTTCTTCCTTGGTCAACCAGCGATCCTTGGCCGCGCCCTTCTCGGGCAGCGTCACGATCGGAGCATGCGTAATTTTCCGGGTCGCCGCCGCATATCTGAGGGCCGCGTTCAGCGTGCCCATTTCGCGACGCACCGTCCACGCCGATTTTTTCCTCCAAAGTGAATATTTCTGACAGGTGTCGACATCGACGTCACTGACCTTCAGGTCGCCCCAATAAGGTGCCAATGCCTGGATGGAATGAAGAAGGCGCTCTTTATCCTTCACCGATTTCACCTTCGCTTCGCCGTAATGCACCAGCGCCTCTCCCACAGTGATCTCGTGGGGTTCGAGCGTGATGCGCTGCCGACGCTTCCTGTCGGCGATGTAGGCGCTCAGAGCATCTTCTGCTTCGCCACGAAATCCATCACCGTAGCCTGTCCGGATTTGCCTGCCTCCGTCGAGGATAAGCCACGCGCCATCGTCTTTTCTTTGAAAGAGTCGGGCTGGCTTGCGTTTGCGGGGCATGTCGATGCGAACCTCTCAAGTTCTTCGTGTGTCAGGTAATATCGTTTGCCGAGTTTCACGGCGTTAATTTTTCCCTGGTGAATCAGGGTTCGCACCGTCCTGGTCGTGACTGTCTCGTGAAGAGACGATGCAAATTCTTCGACCGTCATCAACATTGCAGCAGGCTTCATTTCCCTACCCCACTGATGCCAATTGAAACGTAAGCGGGATGGGGGCCGTGAGTCGGTCGTGAATTAGAGGTTTTCTTTGCCTTGGGGAGCAAAGTATAGGGTTCTCTCGGCTTCACATCGCATCCTTTCATTCAATACTTGCTTTGGTTATAGCAATGTAGCCGTGGGATGCGTTGTGTGACCGGAAGAAAAATTGTAACCTTCTGAAAGAAAATAATTGAATTTTCAATTTTCTTCTGGAGAAGCTACCATTGCAATCCGAGAACGCGGATTTCAGGCAAGTTCCTACTCGACCTGACGCACACCACTGATGCTCAGTTCAGAATGTTTCTGGTCCTTGTTCAGGAGGCCTTACTTCACGCTCCACGCGCCTCCTGCGCCGCCCTCTGCGCCCGTCTGAAGAAATGCCTGGTGGCCTGCTCGCGCGCCTCACCGTCGCTCAGGACGATGCTCTTCATCTCGGTGTCTTTCTGGAACATTCGGATCATGCCCTGCAAGAACGCCTGCGAGAACGCCGTATAGACCACGTCGGCCGGGTTGTTCTGGATTGTCTACATCATGCCGCCATCCAGGATATCCCGGTTCATCTGCTCGAACCGCAGGAAATCGCCGGGCGTGAACTGGGTGCCGTGGCGTTCGTTGAAAGAGTCGATGATCTCCGACAGGGATCGCTCTTCCTCTTCGGTATAGCCGTTGGCACCAAACTCGGTAATCGGTCGCAGTTTGGTGGTATCGTCACTGGTCAGGGACGCCGAACCCTCGCTGGTCTGATCCACACGGAAGGCCTTAAGGTCCAGCATGTCGTCGGTGATGTCGATATCTGCGGGCCGCTCACGGTCGATGTTACCCAAGCCCGGATCACACCCGTCTCTCCGATTTGGCTTGGCGCAGCATCCCCCCCCGTCGCCGTTGCGGCTGGACCACGATTTCTGAACAGCTATAATGGATCGGCAGGTAACGTCTTGAGAATACAGGATTCTCTTGCCGATCTATTATGGGAATTAAAAGCGAATCGCATTAGAATAACACCAGTTGTTCAGGGTTTTTTCGCGCACCTTGGCGACCCTGATCCGAGAAATGTATGATATCACGATATTGCCGGTCGGTAAAATTGAGAATTTGCACATCTCCTGCACCCGGCAAACAACGTTCAATCCGTGCGACACGGGCGGCAAACGCTTCTTTGCCATTGACGAAACGGGCATAGACCGAAAACTGGCTGCGTTCGAACCCTTCATCCAGCAGGAAATTGCGAAACTTTGTCGCCGCCTTGCGTTGGGGTTTGGTGTCGGTGGGCAGATCGAACATCACGAGTATCCACATAAGCCTGTATCCACTAAGAAAAATCGCCGGCACGTTCATTTGCCCAACCCCGCAAGAACCAGCGCATCGGGTGGGTCAGGCAGGGCCAGAGCCAGATTTCCAGACTCAAAGCTAAGCGCCAGAGAGGTCGCCAATCGAGACAGCGCAACAGAAACCGGGCTGACAACTCCACCCAACGGCAGATCAAGCGCGATCAGGCGGGTCAGCACCTGTTTGGCTGCCGGGGTCACGTCAGGTCCATGGGCACGCGCAATATTCCAGACGGTTGCATCCACCAAGGGGCGAAATGGCTCCATCAGGTCATCGGCCAATGCAAAGGCATTGCCGCGGTTTGAATGGTGCAATCCGATGGTTGGGTGCAATCCGGCGGCAACCACCGCACGGGACGTGACCGCACGCAGCACCGTGTAACCATAGTTCAGCAGGGCATTTACATCAAAGGCGGTTGCATCACGGCGAAATTCGCGGCCCATCAGGCGCGGCCAATAGTGGCGTGCCGCCTGGGCCTCGATGTTGACGGGGTCACCGGATTTGATCTGGCGGATCATCTGGTGCAATCGGGCCGGTGGATGCCCAAAGGCCGCCAGTGTTTCGGCCTGCATCCGCACTTTGGCGACCACCACTTGTTTCCACGCCTGTTTCATCAGGGGTGCCTTTGCCTGCCACTGCGCACGCATGCGCCCACCTTGAGCATGGTGTCCTTCCAGTGGCCACAGGACCGCACGCGGTTGATGGTTGGCGGCACACAGAACCACCAACGCGCCACGCTCGGCCAACTCCACCAAAAGCGAATTGGTCCAGGTGATGCCGTGCGCATGGATAATGACCGCAGCAATCTGGTCAAACGGCACGCGCCCGACCTCTTGGCCGTCTTCCTCGACCTTTAGAAAGCCGCGATCACGCGACAGGTGGCGACCGTCCGTGGCGATGTCAATAATCTGGTCCAATAGCGTATCAAAATGATTTCAAGCGCTTGGACTCTATCAGATCAGGTGATTCTCTCCTAATCAGCGACTGTTGTGCGGGCCGGCATCACGGATTTGACCGATTTCGTTGACGTGAACGCGGCGAGCGCCGTTTTTGATCAGAGATGCAGCATTCATGCGGATGAACACGTCATCCTTTTCTTTCCGGTAGCGTTGGTCGGCGTTGGATTCGGTATGCGGAACCATTGAAATCGTCGCGGCGCTGATCCCCTCAACCGTCGCAATCACCGGTCCGAATTTGCTGTTGTCCAGCCTCACCATATCATTCTTGAACAACCGCATGATGCGTTTTGCGGCCGGATGTGGACGCGGTGCTGTGGTCTGTTGATGCGCTGCGAATGTGGTGATGACCTGCGCAATGAATGTGCCATCCGGTAATTTCCAGACCTCGTAACAATGGTTGCTGTCGGGTTTATAGCCCTTGTAGGGTGCCCCCCCGGCATCACCCAGTTCAAGCACCTCGATCGGTTCGATGATCCGAACCCGCCGGATGCCCTGATAGGGGCCGTCCTTGGCTGAAAACGTCTTGATTGCTGCCTCGAAATCCTTGCCCTGTTTGTCCTTGGTGGCCACACGCAGCATACGTTGCAGTTGCGGGTCGCGGATCTTGTCGGTCATCGCCGATGTCAGGGTGTCGATGGGTTTTCGGGTCACCACAAGCGGCACGTCGCCCCTGTGTTCGCCCGTCAGCCCATAGGCGGTATCGTTGTGCATCTGCCCTGTGGTGGTATCGCGCCCCAGTTTGCGCGCGGCAGGGTCAATCCGCCCGTGATCAGCGCGGTGGCTGACAATCACTTGGGCAAGCCGAGACCGGACATCATCGCGAAAATTTTCCCATGGTGGCGGCACCGAAGCGGCAAATGCCTCGCGGTTATGCTCTACATGGTCTTCGGTCAATTTGGCGATCTTCTGCACAAGCCCCCGGTCGGTGGCGGCGATAACGGCAGCGTCAATGGCATGGTGGCGGTGGTCCTGCCGGTTCTTGGCCTTGACCGTTTCACGGTTGTTATCTGACAAAAGCCCATTCAGCCCCCAGTGCCGACGCAGCATTTCCGTCAACCGGCCCGGCACCACCCAGACATGCCCACCTTTGGTATATAGCGCGTCCAGATATTGCCGCGCGATGCGGGACAGATATTGGGTATCCACCAGCGCGCGTGCTTCGAAATTCCGTTCACCCTCGAACCGGGTCATGGCATCGGGCGCGAAACGCCAGCGTTTGTTCTCAGGCAGGTTTTTCAGGTTGGCGGTGATCTTTGCCCATCGCTCTGCATTGCCACTCCACGCCTCGAACGGTGTTTTGTTGCGCTTTTCGCGGTTGGCCTCGCGCAGGCAAAGAGTGCGGTTGGCAAAGCCATCGTCCAGCGTGCGCGAATAGGGCAGGATGTGATCCACATCGCAAGAGCCGTCAAACAGCATCTGGGCGCTGATCCGTTCGCCCGTATAGGGGCAGAAGCGTTTCAATACATCACCGCCCAGATCCTCCCACAGGCGCAGGACCATGCGGTTTGCACCATTGTCTGGCACTCCCAACTCCGCCAGCTTTTCACTGCGCTTTATCGCGGCGTCGGTGTTCAGTTTGATTTTCTTCTGAGCTTCCTTTTTCTGCTGTTCGCTCTGCTTCAATCCGCGTGCCAGTTCCACGACGATCTGATCAGGTTTGCCGTGGACCTCGACAATCCGGTTGATGATCCGGCGCAGTTGGTTCAGCCCGATATGCACCGTGGGGTTGGTGATGCGGCCTTAGCGTGTGATATCGTCGTCCTTGTCGTCATAACTACCGGGGATGACATGGCGCTCAAGAATTTTGCCGTAGTAGGGCAAGGCATCCAGCCTGTCGCCGCGTTCATCCGAGTGGTGCCATCCACAGGCCGCCACCGCATCGCTATACAGAATGACATCCGCCTTGAGGTGGGCGAGGATATTATGCGTGGCCGTTTCGCCCAGTCGGGAATAGCCTTCAGGCAGGGGGGCGCTGGCGGTGGCCTCGGCGCGATCAGCTTCCAACCCGTAGGTCTCTTGCAGCCAGTTCACCATGGTTTCGGGGTCGGGTTCATCGCGCAACCGGGAGATGATGCGCCATTGCTCGTCTGCATCAAAAGTGCTCCAGCGTGATCCGAATCTGTCGGGGCGCGACAGGCTGGCGCGCACCGGATCGCAGGCGATGGCATCGCGCGCCGCAGTTTCCAGCGTGAAATTTTCATCTTGTTGTAGCTTCAGCACCTTGGCCAGCGCCTTGAGGGTGATTTTCATGCCGCCCAGGTTTTTCGTGTGTTTTTTGTTGTTCAGTGCGTGGATGATCTGGTCGCGTTGCTCAAGCGTCAGGGCGCGTTTTGCGCGACCATCTCTTGTTATCCGCAACGCATTCACTGTCTCGAAAAGAACCCGCTGCTGGGTCAGAGGGTGGGCCTTTGCCAGTCGCCGCTCATCAGTAAACAGGCACAACCCTACCTCGGGGGTCTTCAGGGGGCGTTGATAGAAAATAGTCTCAAACAGTGTGTTATGTAATTCATCCGTCAGCACACCGGGGTGATGCGGTGCCTGCGCATTCCAGAGCTTGTGAAACTCTTCTTCCAGATGTTTGCGATCAGGATAGAAATCATATCCCTCTTCCGGTTTTGCCCCCGGGTTTTGCCCGTCGTGACGCAATGTCAGGCGGGTGCGCACACTGGGGGTATGGCGCGGATCAGGCGCGGATTGCCGACGCTTGTGTAGAAACTCACCATAGGTGCGCGCACCGGCGGCCAGCATCGCCTGTTCCAGCCGCGCCGTGCCCAACTTGATCTTACCAGCCTCGTTATCCGGTCCGTCCGTCTTGCGATTTGATTTGAAACCGCGCCGCTGGTTAAGATGAAACAGCGCCCGCCCCAGATGGGCGAGCGGCAGTTTTTCATCCAGCCCCAGCGCCCGCAATTCGAACGGATCAAGCCGCTCCAGCGTTTTTGCCTGTGCCGGATCGTCAGGCATCAACCCCGCCGCAGCCAACCGTTGCATCAGAACGCTGCGCCTGCGCAGAAACCTGTCGCGCCGCCGCCGTGCCGCCCGTGCATCGCGGCGCGCCACCGCAAGGGAAGCGCCGGTCTTGGCGACCCGGCCATCCGAGAATATCCGCACACCAGCGTCGACTATTGCCACAGGGCGATCATTCTCTAATCGATAGAGCCACCATCCGATCGAATTGGTTCCGATATCCAGGCCAAGGCGCATTTGAGAATCTCCGCTGGTTTCGTGACAGTGTGACGCGCGCACCCAGATCGTCAACACCCACGAACACTTGACCTTTGGTTTCTAGACCCCGATAGTTGGTCCATTCAGAAATCGTGGTCGAGCCGTTAACAAGTAGCTTAGACTGCACCACATCAAAGGGCGGGCTACGGCCCGTCTTTTCATTTCCAAAAGACAGGGCCGCCATCGAAAGTATCTTTGGGGCTCTACCCCGTCCCATCCATAAACAGCGCCACCAGTGGCACGTTAATGTAATAGTTGCTGCGCCCTGATTGGTGTTTTTCGACAATTTTATATTCTGCGAGCGTGTCGAGATACTTCGATGCGGTCTGCCGGGTTATGCCCAGATCGTGCACGAGGAAGTCGATCCGCGTATAGGGATGGCGAAACAGGTTGTTAAGCAGATCTTGACTGTAGATCTTGGGAAGTTCGTCGCGCAACCGGTGCTTGGTTTCAGACATCTGCAAACGGATGGCCTCAACCAGGTCCAGTGTCGTTTTCGCCGTCTCGGTCACAGCCGTTAGCATATAGAGAACCCAGTCCTCCCAGGCATTATCGTCGCGAACAGCCTGAAGATGGTGGTAATAATCGCCCTTGGTCCGGGTGATGTAGCGGCTGAGATAGAGGATCGGGATATCAAGCAACCCGGTGCGTGTCAGATAGAGCACGTTCAGGATGCGGCCGATTCGCCCGTTGCCATCCGGAAAGGGGTGAATGCTTTCGAACTGATGATGGATCAACGCCATCTTGATCAGCGGATCAAGATCGCAGGCCGCATCATTGTTGACGAATTTCTCAAGTGCGGACATCTGATCAACAATTTCACGTTGATCCTGTGGCGGCACATATACCATGTCGTGCGTGGCCTCGTGTCTCAGAGCCGTTCCGGGCGTGGCGCGAAATCCATCACTGCGACCTTTGAGGAGCCGGAACATGTCGACCAGCGTGCCGTTGGTAATCAGACCATCCATATCCAGCAAACGGCCGAACCCCAGCTTGATAGCATCCCGATAGAGCGCGACTTCCTTGGCGGCACCCGACTGTGGTCCTTCGGGGAAAAGATCGGCCTGAAACAGTTCGTCCTGCGTCGTGACGATGTTTTCGATCTCGGACGAGGCCTTGGCCTCTTGCAGCGCCAATGTGTCAATCAGGATGCCCTGATTAGGGATGGTGGCGGCGCGCCCTTTGAGTTCGGCAAGCGCGCGGTTAGCAGCGGCAAGCGCCTTCAGGATCGGCACAGTTTCCAGGTCAACCGGAGGAGGCAGGTCAGGTATTATGTAGGTTGGTTTTAACATGTCGCCACCATCATGTTAAATAAATGCAGTTTTGTTAACATCAAATATGAGAAATGTTCGTAGATCGCCGTTTTTGCAACATTACGAGCTGTCAGTGCTTTGCCTCTGTTATGAGCTCTGTGATGGCGGTTTCACGACTTCAATGCTCTGGCGACATTCTGCCTGATCCATTCTTTCCCAGTCGATGTCCTCACACCGAGAGTGTTTGCCCGATCTGCGACCATTGAGTCACCAGGCGCTTTGGGGCGCTCGCTGGCTGCGTCCGCCGGCCAGAATGATACCTGACAGAGCAAAACTTGTAACGCGCACCATTCGCGCGCCCAGCGACCCGGACGCATATCGCCAGAATGTGGCGAAGGGAGGATCCAGCCACCCGGACGCGGTAGCACCAGCATGCATCCCCATTGCATCCATGAAAAAACCCTAGGACTTCGACTTACTCACATGCTGGCCCGTCGGTCCCAACAGGGATGACGAGCCATTCCTCACCAGGGATCCGAACATGCCGAAACCGGGGTGATCCTTGTAGGCGATGGAAACCGGAACATATTCCTCGTCGGCATCCGCCACGCTGACAGCCTGTTGATTATGATCTGCATCATCGGCGACTTGGAAATCAAGCAAAGGCCACTCCAGGACTGTAGTTAGGTCACCAGATTCAATTTCGCGCCGGCGGGTTATCTCATGCTTTGCTTTTTCAAGCGGCTTCCTGATGCTTCCGGCTGTCCAGGGGCGACGTTCGTTGCGCTTTTCGCTAACAAGATTGTGTGGTCCGGAGCGGTTCACGATTTCGACCAGCTCGCGCAATATCATCTTCTCCCACCCGGGCGTATGTTTGAGAAAGTCGGCGAGTTCCTGGGTTTTGCGATCAGCTCTGACAATGTTCGAGATCGCACCATTGCGCTGTGCGACATCCAGGTTCGTAGGGTTCCCCAGTTTCACACCACGCGCCTTCGCACGCGCCATTCCTTCACGGGCACGCCGTGCGATTTCGTTATGGTCGCGTTGTGCATTTCCGATCAGACGTTCGAGCGTCTTTCGACCAACGCGGCGGCGTTCTGCGACGGAAATAACCGGCACGTCGTTTTCGAACAACTCCTGCAACACACCTAGATGGCGTGCCAGTCGATCTACGCTGGGCACGAGGATGGCGGCGCTCTGCTCTTTGGCGATCTGTATCGCGCGCCGCAAACCAGGGCGGTGAACATGCCCCTCGGCCCCGGCAGCCGTGCAGTCGTCTTCCTCGATGGTAAGCAGCTCCAGCTTCTTGTCGTCACAATAACCGCGAAGCATGTGGCCCTGTTCGTCGAGGCTGATCCCATCATCTGCTTGTCTGGGTGTTGATACCCTTATGTAACCGACGATCTTCTGCTTCATTTATGTGTCTCTGTTTGTATTGTCTGTGCGACGTAAGTGCCTGTGTATGTTGCTTATAGCATGTGTTCATGACTAAGGTAAGGGGGTTAGTCATGAACAGGTGAGAAAGAGATACCGCGACAGCGTTCTACGTCAAATGTTCGCCGAGATAACGCCGCGCTAAGCTGCGTTACTCCAACGATGTAGTCCGCAAAGATTTGGAAGGTCGGGTCGGGCACCCTGCGTGCTCAGTGGCTTTGGTGGGATCCAATGAATTAGGCAAATGTAGACATGCCGTTATGCGAAACAGGGCCACTTTGAAACTAAGAAAATCTACTAGATTTCATGACTCTCATCACCTTTGGCGAACCCTTTCCGGATTTTGGCGCCGGCACCACTTGGTAGATGTTTGTCGAGGAAATCTCCAACGGCATCCAAAGGTTTGCCCAGGACGGTATCATACACCCCGGGTTTGATGGCAAAGTGCTGCCTCAGTTTGCTCGCGGCGCGCAGGGCGGCCCCGTCACAAGGAGACAGGTCCGCAACTTTGAACAGTAATTCTACACACTGGGCCTCTGTCGTCGGCGCGGACCCGAGTTCGGCAAGGTCTTCGATTGCGGCAACAAGATCATCCTGCGCTCGTGATGCCATCCAATCCGAAATACCTGACTGATCCTTCAGAACTGACCGGACTTTGTCCGGACGATCAGAGAGTTGGCGGATACGCCGCTGCACAGCTTCGGACTGGGCGGTTTGAAGGTCCGCTCCAAGGGAGATCAGTTGTTTCAGCCAGTCCGCCATCAAAAATTCCTGGGCCTTGCCCTTGACGAAACCATTGCCCAGTAACGCCGCACATGCGACAGCCGGTCCCAGAACGAGCGCCCCTGCAGGGCCAATCACCACCAGACCCAACCAGGCCCCGGCCTTTCCTCCGGCCAATCCGAGCATACCACGGGATGACCCATCGAGAAGAAGCCAGGCGGGCAAGTCGCTGACAGGGATTTGCCCTTTCAGAACGCCGATACCGCCCCGCAATGCACCAATAGACAGGGCAATTTCCAGAATATCAGGGTCGGCAAGATCGATGGCGTGCCCCAGCGCATCGGCAATTTGGCTTTCGATATCCTCTATCTCGAACCCGGGAAGTGTGGTGACCAGATCAGCCCAATCCTCTCCGCGTTCCGCCGCCTTCTCTGCTAGCGCTTTGTTGGCGATGACCGGGATATTCGGATACTTCTTGAAATGCTCGGTCAGGTTCGACAATTCAGTTCCGAATTTCACCTGAACAGGATTGCCGTCGACGATCAGGTCGAGACCCGGCGTGTTGCTGAGTTCAGTGAGGGCCACGTCGTGACCATCGGCAACAAGCTGATCGAGCGCCAAGCGCTCGGCTGTGTAGCCGCGCAAAGAATATCCGGCACCTCGAAGAGCGAAATTCTGGGCTTCCAACGCAAAGCTGAGTGGATCGCCCAAGTCCGCGGCGCGTGAGAAATCCGCAGCCGCGATAACATTCGGATCGATCGCCATGGCATGCCACAGCATCTCGCCAGCCGTCAACACCGCCGTAAGGCCGGCATCGGTCACATCGCTCATGTCCCGTTTGCGGTCCCAGGAGGCCGGAGGCTGGCCAGCGGGCGTTGGCAGCGCGGACAGAAACTGGCTATTCATCAGTGACAACCGGCTTCTCAGTTCCGTCCGTTCCTGTCGCGACAAGTGTCCGAATGCGGACGAGGGAACCTTGTCCAGTTTCCGCATGTCAGCCAGAAACGCCGCCAGACCATCCCCGGTTTCGCGGCTGTCGGACATGGCAAGCAGAACGCACATTCGGGCCGCAACCTGGCTGCGGACAACCTGCGACCCTTTGCCCATCGCCAGCCACCCCATCGCACCTATGCCTATGACCACCGTAGCCGGGCTGATCAATGTCGCCAGCAGTGACACCAAAACAGGCCCGCTGACCATCGGGATCCATGCGCTAAGCTTGGCCGCAAGAATGTAAGGGGCGAAACCGGCCTGTCCGACAACAGCCGCGAAGGCGATCCAACCTCCCCCGCCAGCAATCGCTTTGCGCGCTGCGTTGTGACCTTTTCGTAGTGCCTCAGCCATTTCAGGATCGGCATGTTTTTCAGCGGATTTCACGATATCCGGGTTTGCGAACAAGTTCAGAATTTCTTCTCGCACCAGATACGGGAAAGGCAATGGGTCTGTGCCGGTCAGCATATCGCGCCCTGCACTCCAGAGATCCTGTGCCTTATTGGCGACCTTCTTCGCGACATCTGCCTCACTGGACGCTTCTTCATCTGGCACCGTCAGATTTTTCTTGCGTTGCGCGACAAGGGAAGGTGTCAGCCTTTCCGATGCACGAACAGCCAGGGCCGCAGCGGCTTTCCGGGCAGATTTCGAGGACAGTGGAACCATCGACGGCACCGCCAGGGCATCGGACAGACGGATCCACAGCCGGTGTCTTAGTAACGCGTCGGAATCAGATGAATCCATCAACCGTCGGATTGCGGCGTCGAGTGGATCTGCGGCGTCATCGTCTACAATCTTCAAGAATTTCCCTAGGTCTTCAACTGCGCCCTTGGCGAGGAAAACGCTGCCGATCTCTTCCAGCCACGCGAGGAACGAACAGATTTCAGGTCGCTGAAGCGCCCCAAGACCAGAAAGGATGGCAGTTGCAGGTATCGGAAGGGTTGTGTTCTGTGTGTTCGACATATGCGCAATATGGTGAATGCCCAAGTGTTGTTCAAGCAGTTGAAAGTTATATGTTTCCACCCACATATCTGGTCAGCATTTTGAAGAACATGCCCTGTGGTCACTCTCGGAGACCTTGCGGCAGGGTTCGTTCTGCAACCACGGGAGGTTCCGWTCCCCCGAACATCGCGGGCCCAGCATGCATCCCCATAGCGTCCATGTAATTCTTCTAGGACTTCGCTCTGTCTGCCCTAGGATACTTCCGTATGCTCGTGGCGATTACGAAACAGGCGATCTAAACAGGAACCGCGCCCGTTGATGTTTTCGGGGTCACTTCGTTGCGCCCGACGTTCTTTCACGGTGCCCTTTGGATTTTGCGCGCCATCTCGGCACTCCATGGCTTGCCCGTCAGACTTTGAATGTTCGCGGCATTCAAGTGTTGGGCGATCTCTTTAAAGCTTGTCCCTTGTGCGACCATATCTGCAATGCGTCGCTTGGCGATACGATGGCGTTCGGGCTTTTTCTGTATCCAATTGCTTTGTCGCTCTCGCCACTGTGAAAAATGCGATGTCGGATCAAAGGTCTGGCCTTCCATGAGTATTTGATCGGGGAAAAGCGGTTCCAGTGCGATATTCGCGTTCTTGGCCCAATCCGACATCGCGCTATGACTGCGCCAACCTTGCACCAGCGAGAAATCGACATAGAGAAGGCAGGCGTTTTGCTTGCGGCAAACATTTGCAATTCGGGTAAGCGACGCGCGAATTTCGTCACCGCCGCGGTCCGGATTAATTTCCAGATACACTTCCTCGTGGATCAGGCAATAATTTTCACGGCGGGCATGGCGTCGGATCGTTTCGCACTGGTAACGGATTGTCCGGCTCACCTTTGCCGCGGCGTCGATATCGTCAGGCAAACTCTTGAAGCCTGCCCAAGGCACCGGCAGTGTCCAATAAAAGCCAACAGCATTACGCATACATCCGAGACCTTCTTTGTTCGTGTGAATGAGGCGGAAAATCCCGAGGGTTTCCCGGCACTGGCCAGTCTTGTTCTAAAAAGGGGAGCAACCAACAACAAGTCAAGCCATCAAGACGGGCGATACGTCGCGACAAGGAACACAGACAACCGTTTATTGCAACCTGCCCGGCTTAGCATTGGAGAAAGGACGAAAAACTTGAACAACATCGAAAAGAGAGCCCTGGAAATGCAATCTACATTCGAACAGATCGGAACGATCTGCCTGAAACACGAAGATCGTCAGCGTTTCGCTGTGCTTACCTTCGCTGCCCCAAAAATCCGCGCGCGCCTTAGCTTGTTCGACAGGAGGAATTACGCGCAATTTCACGACGCCATCGCCGCTCCAAATCTCCCCATCGCACATTACGACGACTTCAAAGCGGTCGCCACTGACGGCTGGCGGATCGACTAACGTGTACGCGCCATGACGGCCCCTACTCAACGACAAGGAAACTAATTTATGAGAACAAGCCAAACCCACCCCCTTCGCATTGACAGCCTGACCGTATCGAATGGCGATCTCGGACTAACCCTTTGCCCCGGCAAAAAGGGCGACAGCGTTTTTGGTGCCCCTTGGGGCCGCGATCTTGATGTTGACATAATGGCAATTCAGGATTGGGGGGCCGAGATCGTCCTGACGCTGGTCGAACCGCACGAATTTGACATGTTGGGAGTGCCCGGATTTGCAGAAAAGATGCGTGCGGCTTTTGACTGGCATCACCTTCCGATCCGGGATCTGCACGCGCCAGATGCGGATTTCGAACAAGCCTGGGCCGATCTGGCACCCCGAGTTGGCCAGTGCCTGTTCGATGGGGGGCGTGTTTTGGTGCATTGCCGTGGCGGGTTGGGACGGGCTGGAACCGTGGCGGCACGTATCCTGCTTGATCAGGGCATGGCGGCCAAGACGGCCATCGGCAGAATCCGGCGGGCGCGAAAAGGGGCCATCGAAACTCCCGTGCAGGAACAATACCTCGCCAATATTGCAGCAAACGATCCGGGTGTTATGGCGCGGCGTTTCGAGGCATCGCTTCTTGCTGGTGCAATTGGTGATGCCTTGGGGGCCGAGATCGAGTTTTGGTCATTGAACCGCATTCGCCAGACATTTCCGGACGGGCTGCACGACCTTCCGGTCCATGGCGGAAACGTGGGGACCATTACCGACGACACACAGATGACCCTGTTCACAGCCGAAGGGTTGATTAGCGCGCATATTCGCAGCCATTTCAAGGGCATATGTCATCCTCCGTCCGTCGTGCACCACGCGTTGATGCGATGGTATGCGACGCAGGGCGGGAGGCCGCAAATGCAGATTAGCAACGAAGGGCTGATTGTCGATCCGCGCCTCCAACACAGGCGAGCACCGGGCAACACTTGCCTGTCTGCCCTTGGCGCATCCAGGCAGTTCGGAGATATGGCACGTAACGATTCCAAGGGTTGCGGCACCATCATGCGTGTCTCGCCGGTGGCCTTTTCGGGGGCCGACGATGTGGCCGTGCTTGCAAAAGAGACATCTGCTTTGACCCATGGTCATGTCACAGGCCAAGAGGCGGCGGCGGCGTGGGCGCTGATCCTGCACGACGTTCTTGGCGGCGGCGATCCCGAAACCGCGGCTCGCGCGATTGGTGGCCGTTTCGGACGCGAAACAGATCGGGCGATCAGCCACGCCCTGAACGTCCCGCGCGACGGTCGTGCCGAGACGGTGGAAACGCTGGGGGGCGGCTGGATCGCGGAAGAGGCACTGGCCATCTCGCTATATGCCTGCCTGTGCGCCGAAAACCTTGAGCACGGGCTGACCATCGCCGTGACCCATTCCGGTGACAGCGACAGCACCGGTGCCATCGCCGGTAACCTTCTGGGGCTGATGTTTCCCGATCAGGTATTCGCGCACCGCTGGGCCGGGCAGGTGGAATGCCGCGACCTGATCGCCCGGATCGCGCATGACTTGACGAGCTGTTGTTTCGGGCAATACGACGAATTGACTGATCGCTACCCGGGATGGTAGCGATTTCTCAAGGCCCGAGCGTGGCTCTGGCGAATAGCATCCCGACCAACCAGGCTGAAATACAACAAAAGGAATCCCAGCAATGAAAATCGGGACACTTTCAAGTGCGATTGACAACGACCAGATGAGCCTGTCGTCAGACGAGCGAATAGCCATTATTGAAACCGCCGCCAGAGACAGTTCTCCGGACATTCTTCTGGCTGCGGGCTATTCGTTGCAAACCGCTGACGATATGGAGCCTTTGGCCGAACGGTTGAGCGCCCTGAACTGGGATGGTCTGCTGGTTGCCGAGGTCATGGACTATCAGGGCGACCTGCCCAGACTGGTAGAGATCGGTGGAACCCGCTGCGATCTTTCCGGCCATTGCGTTGTTGTCTGGAGTCGGGCGAATGGCTGGCATGTCCTCGGGCGTCAGTTCTTTACCCAAAGCGCCCAGGTCAAAGCGGGCAAGAAAACGATCGTCAAACTGTTCGAGGAAACGCTGAAGGATCGGGTGGTCGAATTTCGGGGCCACAAAATCGGTGTTCTGATCTGTGGCGAACTCAACGCAGTTCAGGGCCGCGATAATGTCACGGCGCTGACGCCCGAGATAGGAAATTGGCTGGACGGCCTCGACATCATCCTGAATCCAACCCATGATCGGATGGGCAATGGCGGCACCCTGAACGCCAAGCGGAAGTGGCTGAGCAGTCCTCAAAATGATCACCCGAGGATTTATGTGTCCTCGTCGAACTGGAACACGCACAAACCCTGGAAAAACGCAAAAGGTTTCATCACGCAGTCGCGCAGCACCGACACGCTTCATACGGTATTTTGCGGTGGCGAAAACGTGGCGCAGAAAAACCATCCATATGAAAACTTTGAATACAGAGAGGCAATCTTGAATGACTAGTGAGATTTTTTCGGACAAACCAAGAGGGAAAAGTTCGCAGAAGCTGTGGGAGAAGTTGAAAACGCTTCACCCGGACGTGCAGTGCGAACGTCGTTTCGATTGGCTGTTTATTCCTTCGCAAGACGAGCGTTCGGGCCTTGAGGCAACCATTGCCGATGCGTTGATTGCGCATTGCAGGGACACAAAAGACACGCAGACGGAAAAAAAACGTGCCTGCGATTGCGATAGCCTCTTTGCCGGAACGCTTCATCCGGCAACACGAAAGCTGGAGTTTGATTTCTATATTCCCAGCCTGAATGTTGCCGTGGAGTATGATGAAATCCAGCATTTCACACGCGAACGCGCGGTCAGCCTGCACCACTATGACAACAGTTTAAACTTGGAGTTCTCTGTTGACGACTGGGTTGGCCGATGCGGAAACCGGAATGATGCAGATCCTCCCTGCCGCGACTGGCAACGCGCCTTTCGGGATGCGGTGCGCGATATCCGCGCGTCCCAAAACGGTGTGAGAATCTTCCGTTTCGCATGGAACACCGAACCGGAGTCCAAGGAACTGTCCGAACTACTCAGTGTGGGCACTTTATAGCGATGGGAAATTTCTTTCTTTTGTTCAGCTATGCCTGATTCATAATAGCGTCATTTACCCGCAGTCACCAGTTTGCGATGCCCTGCTTTTCAAGCGGTCTTGTGGTTCAGGTTTGCCCGCGCCCCCACGTTTTTGGCAATCATGTTTGTCATGCCGTTACCCCGATCAATGTGGGCGAATATCCTGAACTTCTTGATGCGCTCTGAGTGACCTGAGCGCATTGCGCATAATGCGGCGATGGGAGGTTCCGACCACCCGAACGTCGCGGCACCAGAATGCATCCCCATAGCGTCCATGTAATTCTTCTAGGACTTCGCTCGGCCCATATATCCCTCCGTCAGTCCCAGCAGGAATATAGAGCCATTCCTACCCCTGGATCAAAACTTCGCATAATGAGGCTGCTTCCGGATCCCGGCTTCTTCTTCTGCCATGAGCAGCGCGCGTGCTTTCTTCAGTGGCCCCCTGATCCGGGAGGTATCCCATTCCTTGCCATGCAGGGTCCGCAGGCTTTTCTTATTCAGGATATCAGCCACCTGTGCATGTGTGATTTCAAAGGGGTCGCCATTGTAGTCACGCAATATACCCGCGATCTGTCGCACGAGATTTGTAGCAGAATTTGACCAGGTAATAGCGCCCAGAGGCTGAACATCTGTCCGGATATCTGGGTTGCCAAACACGACGTCTTCTGCACGACGACGCTCCATACCTTCCTTGGTTCTCCGGGATACTTCTTTCGCTTCAGCTTCGCCATGTGCAAACGCACCGGCTGTCGCGGCATCTTTCATGTCGGTCCCACGTTTTGCACAAATGATACGGTCACGGTCCGGGAGATATCTGCTGATATCGCTCTCGAACCCCGCATGGCGCGACAGACGGGCCCAATCCCAGACGATCAGATCAGCACCTTCACGGGCTGCAAGGTCAATCGCGCCACGAAGGCCATCACGCTTGTAAAAGCTGGTGGGTCCGACACCTGATCCAACATCATCAAAGATCTCAATCAGCTTGTAACCGGCATGGTCGCTGTAGGTTTCGATGCCCTTGCGTTGCGCTTCAAGGCTGATACCGTTTTTACCCTGGCCCGGGGTGGACACACGGACATATCCGACCGCCAGCTTTTGTATAGCCTGGTTGCGGCCAACCGCCGTCCTGCTTTTCTTCATCTTCATGGGTCTACAGCTCTCCACTTGCATAGCTATTTACAGATATAGCAATCAAGCTGGCAGGACGCGTGGAAACCTATCCGATCCCCCCTTGGCTTTCACATCGACGCTGAAGCAGTGTCATTTCCTATGGGGTGGTCGTTGTTGCTGCTCCAGGGCTGATATTGCCGGATCGGTCAATCTGGACCTGTCACGGTTTCGTTCCGGTCTCTTTCGAGCAATGTTTGCTATAAAGGAGACAAGGAATGGCAATGAGATACACAGACGAGTTTCGGCG
>NVQY01000010.1 GCA_002400675.1 Paracoccaceae bacterium
GCAAAAGCTGGTGGAATTCGGCGCGGGCGATGTGCGGGTAACCATGGGTACAACCCATGGCACCGAACAGGTGACGACGTTGGCCGACCTACTGCCCGGTGCGTTCTCCTCCGATCATATGGACAAGGGATAGGGCATGGACGCGCGATCCATAATTGCCAAGCTGCGCCAGCGCGAGGTGCCGGAAACCGAGGACTTGCGGTGGTTTGCCATGGGTTTGGCCGATGGCACGGTCAGCGATGCACAGGCCGGGGCCTTTGCCATGGCGGTGTGCATGGGCGGGCTGGGACCAAAGGGGCGCGCGGCGCTGACGCTGGCGATGCGCGACAGTGGCGATGTGCTGCAATGGGATCTGGACGGGCCGGTGATCGACAAGCATTCGACCGGGGGCGTGGGCGATTGCGTGTCGCTTTTGCTGGCCCCGGCGCTGGCGGAATGCGGGGCGTTTGTGCCGATGATCTCGGGGCGCGGCCTTGGCCACACGGGCGGTACGCTGGACAAGATGGAGTCGATTGCCGGGTTGATCATCGGCGTGTCCGAGGACCGTCTGGCGGCAATCGTCGCGCAGGTGGGCTGTGCGATTGTTGGGGCCAGCGCCGGGATCGCCCCGGCTGACAAGCGGCTATATGCGATCCGTGATGTGACCGCCACCGTCGAAAGCCTTGATCTGATCACCGCGTCGATCCTGTCGAAAAAGCTGGCGGCAAGCCCGGATGCATTGGTGCTGGACGTTAAGGTCGGCAGCGGCGCGTTTATGAAAACCATGGACGAGGCGCGCGCGTTGGCCACTGCCTTGTGCGAGACCGCAAATGCCGCCGGATGCCGCACCACGGCGATCATTTCCGACATGAACCAACCCTTGGTGCCGTCCCTAGGCAACGCGCTGGAGGTGGCCGAGATCATGAAGGTGCTGACCGGCGAAGTGACAGCTGGACCGCTGGTCAGCCTAAGCGCGGCGCTGGGCGGCGTAGTGCTGACCGACGCGGGGTTGGTGGATGATGTGCAGGACGGGGCCGACAGGATACTGGCCGCCTTGCGCGACGGGCGCGTGGCCGAACGGTTTGGTCGGATGGTGGCGGCACAGGGCGGGCCGGTGGCGTTTGTCGACACATGGGCGCGGTTCCTGCCCGAGGCCAACGTGATCCGCGAAGTGGCCGCCCCCGAGGCTGGTTACGTCACGGCGATTGACGGAGAGTCGTTGGGGCTGGCCGTGGTGGCACTTGGTGGCGGGCGACAGGTGGAAAGTGATGTGATCGACCCGTCCGTGGGGCTGTCAGGGCTGGCGCGATTGGGTGACTTTGTTGAACGTGGGCAACCCCTTGCGGTGATCCACGCCGGGCGCGAAGATCTGGTGCGCGGGGCCGAAGCCATGGTGCGACAGGCGATCACCATGGACACGGACCCGGTGACGGCACCGGATTTGATACATGAAAGGGTTGGCTGATGGCACGGGCATTTCTGGTGGTGATGGATTCGGTCGGCATCGGCGGCGCACCGGACGCGGACCGCTTTTTCAACGGGGATTTGCCCGATACCGGGGCCAACACGCTGGCGCATATTGCTGCGGCCTGCGCGGCGGGGCGGGCAGAAGACGGGCGCAGCGGGCCATTGCATCTGCCCAATCTCGACGCGCTTGGGCTGGGGGCGGCGGCGCGGCTGGCCTCGGGGGATGAAACGCCGGGGCTGAACGCGCGCCCGCAAGGCATGTGCGGCGCGGCGAGCGAGGTTTCCCCGGGCAAGGACACGCCTTCGGGGCATTGGGAGCTGGCCGGGGTGCCGGTGCCGTGGGACTGGCATCATTTCCCCGACACCACACCGTCATTCCCTGCCGATTTGGCGCAACAGGCGGCGCGACTGGCCGGAACCGATGGGATTTTGGGCGATTGTCACGCGTCGGGAACGCAGATCATCGCGCAACTGGGGGCCGAGCATATGCGTACCGGCAAACCGATTTGTTATACCTCCGCCGATTCGGTGTTTCAGATCGCCGCGCATGAGGAAAGTTTCGGGCTGGAACGGCTGTTGAAACTCTGCGCCGATCTGGCCCCGACCCTGCACGCGATGAAAGTCGGGCGGGTGATCGCCCGGCCTTTCATCGGCGACGAAAACTCTGGGTTCGAACGCACGGGAAACCGGCACGATTACGCGATGGACCCGCCCGCGCCGGTGCTGAGCAACTGGATCAGCGATGCGGGCCGCCGGGTCTATGCCATTGGTAAGATTGGCGATATATTCTCAATGCAGGGCATAGACGAGGTGCGCAAAGGCACGGATGCCGTGTTGATGGGGCACCTTTCCGATCTGGTGGACGAGGCCGAAGACGGCAGCCTGACATTCGCCAATTTCGTCGAATTCGACAGCCTTTATGGCCACCGCCGCGACATTTCCGGTTATGCGCGCGCGTTGGAGTGGTTCGACACTGCGATCTGCCCGATTCTGGACCGGTTGCGCGCGGATGACATCATGATCCTGACTGCGGATCACGGCAACGACCCTAGCTGGCCGGGGACGGATCACACCCGCGAACGGGTGCCGGTGCTGGTCGCCGGTATGGGCGGCGGTGCCTTGGGGCATGTGGCGTTTGTCGATGTGGCCGCCAGCATTGCTGCGCATCTTGGGGTGTCGCCACAAGGGTCGGGCAAAAGCTTTTTCTGACGCAGATGGGTTGCGGGCGGCGTGATCCTGACCCAAAAGGGGGACATCTGCCAATCGCCATTCTACCGGGAGCCCTGCCATGTCTCAACATCTGACAATCGTCGATCATCCGCTGGTTCAGCACAAACTGACTTTGATGCGCGAAAAGGGCACGCATACGGCTGTTTTTCGCCAGTTGCTGCATGAGATCACCCAGTTGCTGGCCTATGAGATCACCCGCGAAATGCCGATGACCACCACCATTATCCAAACGCCGATGGAAGAAATGGAAGCGCCGACACTGGCGGGTCGCAAACTGGCCTTGGTGTCTATTCTGCGGGCTGGCAACGGCATGCTGGATGGGGTGTTGGACCTGATTCCGCTGGCGCGCGTCGGCTTTGTCGGCCTGTATCGCGACGAGAAAACCCTGAAGCCGGTGCAGTATTATTTCAAGGTTCCCGATAGCTTAGGCGAACGTCTTGTGATCGTGGTGGACCCGATGCTGGCCACTGGCAACTCGTCGGTGGCGGCGATTGACCTGCTGAAAGGGGCCGGGGCGACCAATATCCGCTTCTTGTGTTTGCTGGCCGCGCCCGAAGGTGTCGCGCGCATGAAAGAGGCGCATCCGGATGTACCGATCGTTACGGCGGCGCTGGATCGGGGGTTGAACGAAAAGGGCTATATCATGCCTGGCCTGGGCGACGCCGGAGACCGGATGTTCGGCACCAAATAAAGCCATAAAGCACGCTTTACTCGCCCCGGGAATTACGGCATCCTGTGTCCATATGTTGTGGGGGCAGCGATGAAATTAACCAGAGTTATTGCGGTCGGTGTCATTTTGGGGACATTCGCGTTAAGTGCGCTGAATGCGCAGACCCTGTACAACGCGTCACCACCGCGGGAATTTCCGCCTGCCTCGTTCAAGGGCAAGCAGTATGTGGACAGCCGGGGGTGCATCTATATTCGCGCCGGCATCGACGGCAATGTCACGTGGGTTCCCAGAGTATCGCGTAGTCGCAAACAGGTCTGCGGCTACAAGCCAACGGCGGTGGCCGGATCGACCAAAACGTCCCCGACAAGGGCGGCGCGCCCGCCGGTGATCATCACCGCCAACCCGCCCCCCGCAGCAGCACCGGCGAAACCCGCGCCAAGGTCGACGAATGCCATCATCGTGGCGCCGCGCCCCGCGCCGGCGGCGGTGACGGCCACCACCAGAGCGGCCCCGACCCAGCGCAAACCATCCCCCGCGCCCGCACCAACCGTTTTCTCGGGGGCCAAACCCAAGCCAGCCGCATCCCCCGCGCAAGTGGCCACCGCAAGGGCGGCGCAACCAAGGCCTGCAACCACGACTCAGCGCAAGCCTTCGCCGGCACCTGCGCCGACGGTGTTTTCCAACACCCGCCCCGCGCCAGCTGCCGTCGCCCCGCGCGTGGCCAGGGCTCCGGCGATCACGCGGCCAACCAAGCGGCGCCAACCTTCTCCGGCACCGGCCCCGACCGTTTACAATGCCCCCGTGGCGACCACACCAAGGCCCGCTGCCCCGCGGCCGGCTGGCGGGTGTGACAATGCCTCGGCGTTCAGCCAGCAATACATCAACAAGCCCGGTGGGCGGTTTATCGTGCGCTGTGGTCCGCAAGCCGAAGCGCCGGTCACCTACGGGATCAGCGACAGGCAATCGTCCCTGTCCTTGCCAGCAGACACGCGGATTATACCGCGTCATGTCTATGAAAACCGCCGCAACACCACTGATGTCGCCGTTCCCACCGGATACAAACCGGCATGGGACGATGGCCGGCTGAACCCCAAACGGGCCGAGCGTACCTTGCAACCCGCAAAGGTCGAGGGGATCATCAGTGTGCCCGCCGGTTTCCGGGTGGTTGGCTGGGACGATAACCGCCTGAACCTGCGGCGCGGGATCAAAACCGCGCAGGGCGACGCCCAGACCGACCTTATCTGGTCCAATACGGTGCCGCGCAAACTGATCCCCGTGCCGACCCGGCGTCAGGTTGTCACCATACCAAAGGGCACGGCCAGCATTCAGGACCCGGAGACGTTGGTTTTCACGCGGCTGTCGACCAGTTCAAACTCGTTTGTGGTGCTGCATACCGACCGTTAAGGCCGGGTAAGGGCCGGGTTGTAGGCCTCGGGGTTTTTCCCTGTCAACCGCCGCAGATACCTTGCAGCAAAACCCATTCCTGATCCGAAAGAACCCGTTCCAGAACCCGGCCCGCCATGGGGTCGGCTTCGATCAGGCCGACGACGGATTCCCCTGTTATATCAACTGCGTAGGCATAAGGCGTTGACGGGATGGCGGCCTGGGCAAAGACGCTGAGCATCTGTTCATCCGACAGGGTCGGGCGCGGGGCCACCAGCACCGTTTCGGCATAAAAGTCCAGGTTGTCCGAAGTCAGTTCACCCGTGGTCAGCAGGCGGAACGCGGCCACCGGTCCGGTGCTGGTCAGCAGTTCATCCAGCGGGTCATGCGCGGCCACACGGGCGCGTTCGGTCAGGATGTATCCGGCGGCGACGGACGGGTCGTCGTGGTCTTCGATCAGGGATTTGTTCAGCAGGATGATGCCGCCCGGCAAATGCGCGCTGTCCTTGACCCCGGCGGACATGACCACCAGTTCCCGTACGCCGGTGCGTTTGGCCAAACGGGCCAGAACGGTTTCGGTTTCGGGCGACGAACAGGCTGGCCCGCCAACCCGTTCAATGCGCGCCAACAGGGCCGTGCCGATCTCTTGCCGTTTGATTCCCGGCACCACGCTTAAGGTGTGGCGGGTCAGCGCGTCGGGCAGCCACAGTACCAACACCGCCAGCACCGCCGCGATGGTGGCCAGCACCGAAACCACCCGCAACCGTCCGGGGCGTGGGCGGGCGCGTTCGATCGCCTGTCGAAGCTTTTCGATCGCCTCGATCATCGCCGTTTCGTCGGAGGCCAGCTCAAGGGTTTCGCCGGGGTCGCCATCGGGGTTGAAAATCGCCGGACGTTCGCCGGGATTGACCCGTTCCACCGCCGCCAGTGACCAGTGGGTCAGGGCCTTGTCGTTGGAATCTGAGATCGTCAGAGTCGCTTCGCCGATCGACACAATGACATTGCGTCGCTGTTCATCTGGCGATGGCCGCCACAGGGCGGTTGCCTCTAATCGTTGATATTTCGTGAGCGCCGTCATTTTGACTGGTTTTGCCCGTGCCTGTTTTTTGTTACCCTAGCAGGCAAAAGCAAGGGCGGCAAATCTCTTTGCCGCCCAATCGGGATGGTTCGGGGAAAACACCCCGTTTAGATTTCGGGCCACTCAGGCAGCCCGGCAATCACCTGGTTCAGGCCGGTTTGAAACCAAGCTTTGACAGGATTGTCGCCGCCGGGCAGAACCCGGTGAAGGATGATTGCAGCAGGTTTGCACCGACAAATACGGTCAGCCAGACCCAGTTGGGCGATACCCAGTGGGTCAGTGCCAACGAGACCAGCACCATGATACCGGCAAAGGCCATTACAGCATTGCTCAAAGACATGTCATTTCCTTTCAGATGGGGTTTCCGGGGTTGGAATTGGATGTTTCATATTCCTATATAGGAATGTATGCGCGCGAGTCAACACAAACGCCGCGCCACCCGCGCAGGAGAGGTGTTCAAAGGTCTTTCGCCAGTTTGCGCAGTTCGAATTTCTGGATTTTCCCGGTCGAGGTTTTGGGCAGGTCCTGAAACACCACCTGTTTGGGGGCCTTGAACCCGGCCAAAACCTCGCGGGAAAAGGCGATCACGCCTGCCGCGTCCGCCGTGGCCCCCGGTTTCAGCTCGACAAAGGCGCAGGGCACTTCGCCCCACTTTTCATCCGGCTTGGCCACCACCGCCGCCAACAGGACATCCGGGTGGCCCATAAGAACGCCTTCGACCTCGACCGACGAAATGTTTTCGCCGCCCGAGATGATGATGTCCTTGGCCCGGTCAGAAATCTGCATATAGCCGTTAGGATGCTGCACCGCGATGTCACCGGAATGAAAATAGCCGCCAGAGAACGACTCGGCGGTGGCGGTGGGGTTCTTGTAATAGCCTTTCATCACCGCATTACCGCGATGCATGATTTCCCCTTGCGTCACGCCGTCCATGGGGATCTGGTCCATGTTTTCATCCATCACGGTGATGTCGTCCATCATCGGCATCGCCACGCCTTGGCGGGCCTTGATGGCGGCACGCTCAGGTTCGCTCAGGGCGTCCCAGTCGTCGTTCCAAATGCATTCGGTGACATGACCAAAGGTTTCGGTCAGGCCGTAAACTTGCGTGACGTTGAACCCCAGCTTTTCGATCTTTGACAGGGTGGCCGGGGCAGGGGGGGCACCGGCGGTGAAGACTTCGACGGTATGGTCAAACGGCAGGCGCTGATCCTCGGGGGCGTTGACGATCATGTTCAGCACAATCGGCGCGCCGCCAAAGTGGGTCGCGCCCTGATTGGCAATAGCGTCATAGATCGCCGGGGCGGTGATGTCGCGGCAACAGATCAAAATGCCCCCCAGCAGTGGCATCATCCATGTGTGGTTCCACCCGTTGCAATGAAACAGCGGCACAATGGTCAGGTAACGCGGGCGCAGCGCCATTTGCCAGCTAATCGCCGTGCCCATGGTCATGAGGTATGCACCGCGATGGTGATAGACCACACCCTTGGGCCGCCCGGTGGTGCCCGAGGTGTAATTCAGCGCAAGGCTTTCCCATTCATCCGCCGGCATGATCCAGTCGAAATCTGGGTCGCCCGAGGCCAGAAGGTCTTCGTATTGCTGGTGGCGTCCGCTGGCGGGGTATCCTGCACCGGGGTCGGGAACCTCAATGATCACCGGGCCGTCGCCCGGCATCAGGTCACGCGCGGCCTCGGCGAGGTCAAGGAACTGGCTGTCGGCCAGCACCACCCGCGCGCCGCCATGTTCAAAGATATAGGCCACCGTGGCCACATCCAGCCTTGTGTTGATGGTGTTAAGAACGGCACCGCAGGCGGGCACGCCGAAATTCGACTCGGCCTGCGCGGGAAGGTTGGGAATCAGGGTCGCCACCACATCGCCGGGCTTGACCCCTATCGCCGCCAAGGCGGACGCAAGCCGGGTGCAGCGGTCATGGTATTCAGCATAGGTTTTGCGGTGGCTGCCATAGATCACCGCGTCCTCGTCGGCAAACACATGCCCGGCACGGCGCAGGTGCGACAGAGGCGTCAGCGGCACATAATTCGCCGCCGTTTTATCAAGACCGGTTTCATCCGCCATCCAACCCATTGGTATTCTCCCTAAACCCTGACACATGTCGCAACAAGAACAGATAAAGGCCGGGGCGCGTTGTCAATGGAAAGAACATGATTACCCAGATTCACCCCCTCAAAGCTGCAATGACGATGGTGGCCGCAATGGCGATCATCGGCGTGATCGACAATTTCATCCCGCGCCTCGCGGTGGAAATCGGGCTGTGGCAGTTTCACCTGATCCGGGCGCTGATCGCGGTTCCGCTGATTGTCATGATGTCGTGGCTGGGGCTGGGAACACTGGCCCCGCATCGTCTTTGGGCGGTGGCGGTGCGCAGCGCGCTGGTGGCCGTCGCCATGCTGTTCTATTTCAGCGCGCTTGCCCTGATGTCGATCGCACAGGCGCTGGCCGGGCTGTTCACCTCGCCGATTTTCATCCTGCTGATCAGCGCGATTTTTATGCGCCAGCGGATCGGGCTTTGGCGTGTTCTGGCGGTGGCGGTGGGGTTTGTCGGCATCCTGTTCGTGCTGCAACCTGACCCCGGTGATTTCGATCTGAAAGTGTTGATCCCGGTGGCGGGCGGGTTGTTCTACGCTTTGGGCGCGCTGTCCACGCGGACGTTGTGCGCGCACGAAAGTACGATTGCGATGTTGCTGGGCCTGTTGATCGCGCTGGGTTTGTCCGGCGCGCTGGGGCTGCTGGTGTTGGGATTCTTTCCGATGGAAACAGTGCCGGGGCCGGACGGGTTTGTGACACGGGGTTGGGTCTGGCCCATGTGGCAGGCGATCCCGTGGGTGTTCGTTCAGGCCTTTGGCTCTGTGGCCGGGGTGTTTCTGATCATCAAGGCGTATCAGCTGGGCGACCCGTCGCATGTGTCGGTCTATGAATATTCGGTGATGATCTTTGGCCCGCTGTTTGCATGGGTTGCCTTTGGTCAACAGGTCAGTTTCTGGCAGGTCATCGGCATTGCCCTGATCGCGCTGGCCGGCGGCATCATTGCGGTTCGCGCCAGATAAGGTAATTTGCGCCACATGATCTTGTCGTTGGGCCGAAAATACGTCTTTGTGCATATCCCCAAGACCGGCGGCACGTCACTGGCGCTGGCGCTTGAGGGGCGGGCGATGAAGGACGATATCATGCTGGGCGACACGCCCAAAGCCCGCAAGCGCCGCCACCGGGTCAAGGGGATCACCACCAGAGGTCGTTTGTGGAAGCATTCGACACTGGGCGACATTGACGGGCTGGTCACGGATGAGGTTCTGGATGGGCTGTTTGCCTTTACGCTGGTGCGCAACCCGTGGGACCGGGCGGTCAGTTATTATCACTGGTTGTTGGCGCAGAGTTTCGACCATCCGGCAGTGCGGTTGGCGCAAGGGTTGGAATTTGCGGATTTTGTCGGCCATCCAGCGACAATCCGGTCCTTTCGTCAGACGCCCGCCGCCAGCTATATGCGCCGCGCCGATGGGCGCGAGCACTGCGATGCCTTTATCCGGGTCGAACATTTCCAGCAGGATTCGACCCCTCTGGTGGCGCATCTGGGCTTTGCCATTGATCTGCCCGTGACCAATACCTCGGACCGCTACGGCAATTTTCGCCGGTATTACAACGACAGGACGGCGCAGATAATGGCCGACTGCTGTGCCGAAGATATCGCCGCGTTTGGCTATCGCTTTGAGTGATGCGCGGCATTTGTCTCAAATCTGGCATCAATATCGGCGGATAGGTGCCATTGTCTGAAAGGGGCAGAGCAATGCCCGAATGGTGCCATAATTCTGCCCCGAGGCAGGCACGCGGAACTGGTTGACTGGTGATAAGCGAATCGTTTTCCCAAATCTGCTTGCGGAAAACCGGGCGTATAGCAAAGGAGTCTGCCATGTTTGGCTGGAACAGCATCAAGTCTGCCATCAAAGCCAGCCCCGACGACATCCCGGGCGCGGCCGAGGGGATGATCATCACCGGTCAAAGCGGGTTCATCGCCGGCACGCAGGTAGCGTCGAACGCCGGATGGCGCGCGGTGGAAAAGCTAAGCGTTGGTGACAAGGTTCTGACCTTTGACCACGGAATGCAAAGCGTCGTCGACATTCAACGCGAAGTCATGACCCCACCAGAGAACGCAATGAACCGGTCACAGAACCCGATTCTGGTGCCCATGGGGGCGATGAACAATCGCAAGGAAATGTGGTTGATGCCGGATCAGGGCATGCTGATCGAAAGCGAATCTGCGCTGGACGCCATGGGCGACCCGTTTGCGGTTGTGCCGGCCCGGTCGTTGAAGGGGTTGCGCGGCATCCGCACAGCACCGGCACGGGAAAAACTGTCGATCACCACGTTGGCGTTTGCCAGTGACGAAGTGGTCTATGTGGAATGCGGCATGCTGGTCCACTGCCCACGCCCGCGCAATATCCTGACCGATCCAAAGATCAAGGGTGCCGCACTTTATGATGTGCTGGGGCTGCGGGCGGCGCGGTTTCTGGTGGAATGCCTGATTGATGACGATAATGGGTCGGCGTTGATCTGCGACCCGGACGAGATTGCCGGCGTGCGTGTGCAAAGGGAGCGCACGGCACGACCTGCGCCGTTGATGGCTTAGTCGTCAGTCCCACCTTGGCGATATCCGGGTGGTGACGCGTTGTTGGTACGAATATGGCCGGGCATATGTTGCCCGGCCACTGTTTTTTCAGGTCACTGATTTTCAGGCTGCCGTCTATCAGGCGGCGGCTGCTTCGGGGGCAAAGCGGCTGTAAAAGCTTTGGCCTTTGGCCGCCATTTCCCGCAGCAGGTCAGGACAGGCGAACCTGTCGCCATAAGTCGCCTGCAACTGGTCGCACCGTTCCGCCGCGTAAGGCGTGCCGAGGATATCAAGCCAGCTGAACGGCCCCCCCGACCACGGCGCAAAGCCCCAGCCAAGGATCGCGCCGACATCGCCTTCGCGGATGTCTTCCAGAACGCCCTCTTCCAATGCCCGCACCGCCTCAAGCACCTGACTGAACATCAGCCGGTCCTGCACCTCGCGCAGGTCGGGTTGCGCATCGGCTAGCGGGTATTTGTCATGCACGCCTTTCCAGTATCCCAGACGCTTGCCCTTGTCGTCATAGTCAAAGAACCCGGCGTTGGCCTTGCGTCCCAGACGGCCCTGTTCCTCCATCCAGAAGATCAGATCGTCGGCCCCACTGGCCGGATAGGCATTGCCCATCGCCGCCTTGGTGGCGCGCGCAATCTTGGCCCCCAGATCAATCGAGGTTTCATCCGTGAGGGTGATCGGCCCCACCGGAAAACCCAACTGACGCGCGGCGGAATCCACCAGCGAGGGGGCGACGCCTTCGGTGATCATCCGCACACCTTCGTTGATGTAGGGGATGATACAGCGGTTGGCGTAGAAGAACCGCGCATCATTGACCACGATCGGCGTCTTGCGGATCTGCCGGACGTAATCAAGCGCCTTGGCGACAGCCACGGGGCCGGTTTGTGCGCCCTTGATGATCTCGACCAGATACATTTTCTCGACCGGCGAGAAAAAGTGGATGCCGATGAACAACTCGGGGCTGTTGGAGGCCTTGGCCAGATCGGAAATCGGCAGGGTCGAGGTGTTGGAGGCGAACACGCAATCGTCGGGGATGATCGCTTCGACCTTTTTGGTGATCTCGGCCTTGACGCCCAGATCCTCGAACACGGCCTCGATGATCAGATCGCAGCCTTTCAGAGCGTCCAGATCGGGGGTGGCGGTGATCAGGCCCATCACGGCCTCTTTCTTTTCCGGGGTGGCTTTCTTGCGGGAAATCCCCTTGTCCATGTAGGTTTCTGAATAGGCCTTGCCCTTGTCGGCGCTTGCCTGATCGCGGTCGATCAACACCACTTCGATACCGGCCAACGCGGACACCAGCGCAATGCCGGCCCCCATCATGCCAGCACCCAGAACGCCAACCTTCTTGACCCGCTGATCCGGCACGTCCTTGGGCCGCACCGCGCCTTTTTCCAGCGCCTCCTTGTTCAGGAACAACGACCGGATCATCGCGCCCGAGCTTGGGTTCATCAAAACAGAGGTGAACCAGCGCGCCTCGATCTTCAACGCGGTGTCGAAATCGACCAGCGCGCCCTCGTACACCGCACTAAGCAGCGCCTTTGCGGCGGGAAATGCGCCTTGGGTCTTGCCATGCACCAACGCGGCAGCACCGACAAAGGTCATGAAACCAGCCGGGTGATAGGGCGCACCGCCGGGCATTTTATAGCCCTTGGCGTCCCACGGTTTGACGATATCGGCAGGCTTGGCGTTCAATACCCAGTCGCGCGCGGCAGCCAGCGGATCATCGACCACTTCGTCAACCAGCCCTGCCGACTTGGCCTTGGCCGGGTTGACCATCTTACCTTCCAACAGGAACGGCGACGCCCCCATTGCGCCCAGTTTGCGCACCAGTCGCGTGGTGCCACCGGCACCGGGAAAGATGCCGACCATGATTTCCGGCAGGCCGATACGGGCCTTGGGATTGTCGGCGACAAAAATGCGATGCGTGGCCAGCGGCAGTTCCAGCCCGATGCCGGCGGCGGTGCCGGGCAGGGCAGAGGCAATCGGCTTGCCGCCCTTGTTGGTCTTGGGGGCCATGCCGGCGCGTTCGATCTTGCGCAGCAACCCGTGCATCTGCATCACGCCGTCAAACAAGCCGCGCGCGGGGTCATCGCCTGCGTCTTCCTTCATCTTGGCCAGAAGGTTCAGGTCCATGCCACCGGCGAACGACCCTTCCTTGCCAGAGGTGATGACGATGCCCTTGACGGCCTCGTCTGCCAGCGCGTCGTCAATCGCCGACTCAAGTTCGCTCAGGCCGTTGAGCGACATCACGTTCATCGACTTGCCCGGTACGTCCCAGGTGATGATTGCAACGCCGTCGGCGTCTTTGGTCATGGTGAAATCAGTCATGTAATAGTCTCCTAATGTGGGAGCGGAGGTAAAAGGGGGCGTGCCCCTTAAATATCCATAATGCCAGTTGTTCCGGTCAGTTCGGCCTCGTAAGGCACGCCATCCTTGCGGGAATACTGGCCCTCGCCGTCCTTGCGGGTGTAGTGCAGATCTATGTCGGGATAGCTGACCTGATCCGAATCCGCGCGGGTGCCGACGATGATGTAATAGACCGGCGCGTCAGAGCGGTTGATCAAGTGGTGGGCATTGTCGTCGCCCGCCTTCCAGCCCACCGCGTCGCCCTCTTTCAGGGCATGTTCGCCGTCGTTTTCCACCAGAACCGCCTCGCCCGAGAGCATATACAGGAACTCGTCCTCATGCGCGTGCCAGTGGCGTTGCGATGACATTCCCCCCGGCAGCAGTTTCTCGATGTTGACCCCGAATTGCGTCAATCCGGCGGCCTCGCCCAAAGAGGCGGATTCGTATTTGTCGCAATCCTTGTCGAAGGGGGCGGGATAGCCAACGCTGTCCTCGCCCTTTTGCACAGGCAGTTCGCTGATTTTGATAATAGGCATCAGACCCTCTCGATGATTGTGGCGGCACCCATGCCGGATGCGATGCAAAGCGTGGCCAGACCGGTCTGTTTTCCGGTGCGTTCTAGTTCATCCAGCAAGGTGCCAATGATCATCGCGCCCGTGGCCCCCAACGGGTGGCCCATGGCGATTGACCCGCCGTTGACGTTGACCAATGCAGGGTCCACGTTGAACGCCTGTTGAAAGCGCAAGACGACGGCGGCAAAGGCTTCGTTTACCTCGAACAGGTCGATATCGCCGATCTCCATGCCATTGTCGGCAAGGATTTTCTGCGTCACCGGTACAGGCCCGGTCAGCATGATGGTGGGATCGGTGCCGATCTTGGCGGTGGCTTTGATGCGGGCGCGCGGAGTCAGGCCGTTTTTCTCACCGAACGCCTTGCTGCCAATCAAAATGGCGGCGGCCCCGTCAACGATCCCGGACGAGTTTCCGGCGTGGTGGATGTGGTTGATCTTGTCCAGATGGGGATATTTCATCATCGCCACCTTGTCGAAACCGGGCATCACCTCGCCCATCATCTGAAAGGCGGGGTTGAGACCGCCAAGCGACTGCATGTCGGTCTGCGGGCGCATGTATTCGTCACGATCCAGAATGGTCAGGCCGTTCTGATCGCGCACGGTGATAATGGACTTGGCAAAGCGGTTGTCATCCCAAGCGGCCTTGGCGCGGCGTTGCGATTCCACGGCCAATGAGTCGACCTGATCGCGGGTAAAGCCGAATTCGGTGGCGATGATGTCGGCGCTGATGCCTTGCGGGACAAAGTAGGTCTCCATCGCCAGTGACGGATCAACGGCAATCGCAGCGCCATCGCTGCCCATGGGAACGCGGCCCATCATTTCGACGCCACCGGCGATGTAGGCCTCGCCCGCGCCGCCCCTGACCTGATTGGCGGCCAGATTGACGGCCTCCATGCCGGACGCGCAAAAGCGGTTGATCGCCAGACCCGGAATGGATTCGTCCAGATCCGAGGCCAGAACGGCGCTGCGCGCAAGGCACCCACCCTGTTCCATCACTTGGGTAACATTGCCCCAGATCACGTCCTCGACGGCGTGACCGTCCAGATTATTGCGTTCTTTCAGGGCGTTCAGGGTCAGCGCGCTAAGGCGAAGCGATGTCACTTCGTGCAGGGCACCGTCTTTGCGACCCTTGCCGCGGGGGGTGCGCAGGGCGTCATAGATATAGGCTTCGGTCATGGTTTCTCTCTCCTTCAGGCGCGATCAGCGGGGCTGCCGGGCATAAGATCATAGGGGGCTTTCCAGCCGGGTGTTTCGGACAGACGTGTAAGCCACGCGTCGATGTTGGGCCATTCTGCCCGGTCAAATCCAAACGGTTCAGGGTAATAAAGATAACCGCAACAGCTGAGGTCGGCATTGGTAAGGCTGTCGCCGACAATCCATTCACGCCCCTCAAGATGTTTGTCCAGCGTGGCGTAAGCGGCCTTCAGACGGCCTTGATTGAAGGCAATCACCTCTTTGGGCCGCTTGTCCTCAGGCAGAAAGTTCATCAGAAACCGGGTCAGCCCGGCGGGAGAGCTAAGCTTGTGATTGTCCCACAGAATCCAGCGCAGAACCTCGCGCCGCTCGGTGGTATCGCGGCCGCCAAAACGACCGGACTTCTCAGCCACATAATCCTGGATCGCGCCGGATTGTGAAAGGCGCAGATCGCCATCCACCATAACCGGGGCCTCGCCCATTTCGCTGACATCGGCGCGAAATTCAGGGCTACGGGTTTCGCCAGCGAAAAAGTCCACATAAACGGCTTCCCACGTCAGCCCGCTAAGTTCGAGGGCCAGTGCGGCTTTGTAGGAATTGCCGCTCTCTCCAAAGCAGTAGAGTTTAATGGTCATACCTGATGCCCTTTCGTGGTGCGTGTGGCTGATGTGGTATTTGAGTATTTATAACAAGAAGAAGCGCGGGATTCTTTCATGACGTAACAGTCTGTTAAGGTTAATGGGCATTTACTGACTATGCGGTACAGGCTGGAGAGCCGATGACCGTACAAGGAGAAGCCCTGCCGTCCCGTCTGAGTGCGTCCTAGACAGATCAGTTCCGGATGGCGGGGCGGACACGTCCTGTAATTCTTCTTGTCATAAATACTCCCTTTCCCGACAGGGCGTAAAGCGGGGCTCTGTTGTTTCAAAGCGTCCTCGCAATCAGTTCTTTCATGATTTCATTGGTGCCGCCATATATTCGCTGAACCCGCGCATCGGCCCACATTTCACCGATGGCATATTCCATCATATAGCCGTACCCGCCGTGCAGTTGCAGGCAATCGTCCAGCACTTCGCCCTGAGTATCAGTCAGCCAGTATTTGGCCATGGCGGCCTTGTCGACGCTTAGCGCTCCGCCGAGGTGTTCGGTCATGCATTCGTTCAAAAAGGCCCGCGCGACCATGGTTTTGGTTTTGCATTCAGCCAATTTGAACCGGGTGTTCTGGAACTGGGTCAAGGGGCCGCCAAAGGCTTCGCGTTCCTTGCAATAATCAATCGTGCGCTCGACCGCGCCCTCCATGGCCCCGACTGCGCCACAGGCGATCGACAGGCGCTCTTGCGGCAGTTGCTGCATCATCTGGTAGAACCCCTGACCCTCAGCCCCACCAAGGATGTTTTCCGGTGGCAGTTCGACATTGTCAAAGAACAGCTCGGACGTGTCAGCCGCATGCATGCCGATTTTGTCGAGGTTGCGGCCCCGCTGAAAACCGGTCGCGTTTTTGGTCTCGACCACCACCAATGACAGGCCTTTGGCCCCGGCAGATGGGTCCGTTTTGGCCGCGACGATGATCAGGTCAGCCTGTTGGCCGTTCGAGATAAAAGTTTTCTGGCCTGACAAGCGGTAGGAATTTCCCTCACGAACGGCCCGCGTCTTGATGGCTTGCAGGTCCGACCCGGTGCCCGGTTCGGTCATTGCCAGCGCGCCTACCATTTCGCCACTCACCATGCGCGGCAACCAGCGTTTCTTTTGCTCTTCGGTACCAAAGGCCAGAATATAGTGGGCAACGATCGGTGAATGGATCGGATAGCCCCAGCTGGCCAGATTGGCGCGGGTCGATTCAATCATGATCACCGCTTCGTGGCCGAAATCACCCCCTGCGCCGCCGTATTCTTCGGGGATCGACGGACACAACAGCCCCAAAGCACCCGCCTCGTTCCACGCGCTGCGGTCCATTTCGCCGGCCTTGCGCCAGCGTTCGAACCTGGGGGCCCATTCGGTGGTGATGAACTGTGCCGTCATCTCGGCCAGCATGTGATGTTCGTCCGTCATCCATGCAGAAGTGGCGCTGAACTGATCTTTCATGGGTGCCTTCCTCTCAACGCTTGCGCGCCTCCAACTCGGAATTGAACAGCCGCAATCGATGCGTCAGGTTCTCGCTATTGGTCACGGATTCGAAATTCTCAAACAGAAACGACAGCGCCTCGCCTTCGTCCAATCCGGCCTCGGAGGCGAACCGCTTCAGGCGGCGATACCCATCCTCGGTCATGGCGATGGGCAACCTGCGGGTCAGACGAAATCGTTTCGGCATGGTCTCTCCATTGGTTGCGAATGTGTAGGGTGGGTGAAACCCACCGTTGCTTCAGAACTGATCCGCCGCCAGCGCCATGACCGTATCCGCGCCGCTTTGGATGCGGGCCAAATGCATACCGGTCGCCGGCAAACGCCGCGCCATGTAGTACCGCCCGGTGGCAATCTTTGTCTCGTAGAACGCCACGTCAGAGGCCCCCCCATCCAGAGCGTCCTGCGCCGCCTTTGCCATGCGCGCCCACATTAGGCCAAGGCAGACATGGCCGAACAGATGCATGAAATCACTGGACCCGGCCAGCGCGTGATTGGGGTTCTTCATGCCGTTTGCCATGAAATACATACCTGCCGCCTGCAAATCCTTGGATGCCGTCTTGAGGGGCTCAAGGAAATCGCGATCAAACGCTTCGTTCGCGCCTTTGTTGTCCTTGCCGAAATCCTTGACCATGGCAAAGAACGCCATCACATGCTTGCCGCCGTCTTGCGCCAGCTTGCGGCCCACAAGGTCAAGCGCCTGAACGCCGTTGGCCCCCTCATAGATCATCGCGATGCGCGCATCTCGGGTGTATTGCGACATGCCGGATTCTTCGATGTAGCCGGCCCCGCCAAACACCTGTTGGGCCTGAACGGTCATGTCATAGCCTTCGTCCGTCAGGAACCCCTTGATTACCGGGGTCAACAGTGACACCAGCCCTTCGGCATCGTCATCATCGGCACGGTGTGAGGCGTCGATCATGCTGGCACCCCATAACAGCAATGCCCGCGCGCCCTCGGTAAAGGATTTCTGATCCATCAGCGACCGGCGGATATCCGGATGCACGATCAGCGGGTCGGCCGGGCCATCGGGGTTTTCCACCCCGGTCACCGCACGTCCCTGAAGCCGGTCTTTGGCGTAGATGACCGCGTTCTGATAGGCCGCGTCGGCCTGTGACAGACCCTGCATGCCCACACCGATGCGCGCTTCGTTCATCATGGTGAACATGGCGCGCATACCCTTGTTTTCGGCGCCCAGCAAATATCCGGTCGCTTCGTTGTAATCCATCACGCAGGTCGAATTGCCGTGGATGCCCATTTTCTCTTCGATCATGCCGCAGGTGACGCCGTTGCGTGCGCCAAGGGATCCGTCTTCGTTGATCAGGAACTTTGGCACGATGAACAGCGACACGCCCTTGATCCCGTCAGGGCCACCGGGGATGCGGGCCAGCACCAGATGGATGATGTTGTCGGACATGTCATGTTCGCCGGACGAGATGAATATCTTTTGCCCGCTGACTTTATAACTTCCGTCATCCTGAGGCTCGGCCTTGGTCCGCATCATCCCCAGATCGGTGCCGCAATGCGGTTCGGTCAGGTTCATGGTGCCGGTCCAGTCGCAGGCGATCATCTTAGGCAGGTATTTGTCTTTCTGTGCGTCCGTGCCGTGCGCCAGAATGGCCGAAGCCGCACCGTGGGTCAGGCCGTGATACATGGTGAACGCCTGATTTGAGCCTGAGAACATCTCGCCCACAGCCGTCCCGTCCACGTAAGGCATGTTCTGCCCGCCATATTGTTCCGGCATATCCAGCCCGGGCCAGCCGCCTTCGCGGATCTGATCGAACGCGGCCTTGAACCCGGTGGGGGTGCGCACGACGCCGTTTTCCAAGGTGCAGCCTTCGACATCGCCCACCACGTTCAGCGGGGCAAGGACTTCGGCGCTGATCTTGCCGGCCTCTTGCAGAATTGCACCGGTGAAATCCGGGTCCAGATCCGCATAGCCGGGGACCTGTGCCTGCGTGATCTTCAGGACATCATGCAGGATAAACTGGGCGTCTTTTATGGGCGGGGTATAGCTGGGCATTGCGGTCTCTTTCTGGTCGGGTCGGTGTTGGGCGGATGGCGGGCGGGCGGTCTATTCGGCCGCTTTGTTGGGTTTGGCATTGGCGGTGATCATGTTCTCACCCCACTTTAGCTGTTCGCGCAGATCGTCAATCGCAAGGCCAAGTTCTTCGTGGCGCTGCTCCATGTCGGCCAGACGTTCGCGGCCGATCTCATAGGTACGCGACAGTTGCGTGTGCTGTTGATCGCCAATGTGGTAAAGGTCAAGAAGCTGGCGGATTTCCTCAAGGCTGAAGCCAAAGCGCTTGCCCCGCAGGATCAGTTTCAGCCGCGCACGGTCGCGTTTGGAGAATAGACGCTTTTGGCCTTCGCGCGCCGGGAACAACAGCTCCTTGGATTCGTAGAACCGCAATGTGCGCGGGGTGACGTTGTAGGTGTCGCACATCTGGCGAATGGTCAGGATTTCTTTGGTCATGCGTGGTCCCCTTGGGGTCTGCGTTGCCGCAATCAGATGCACATGTCTTGGCGTGTTTACAACACATGCTTGACGTTAACGTAAGCTGAACGTCACGTCACTATACTTTTGCCTGCGATTAGAGAGATTCCCGGACCCAGTTGTCAGCGACCGGTATCGCCGCCCCGTGGCCCGCGGTAATAGGCGCTGCGGGCACTGCGGCGCGCGTCGGCTTGAGAAACATTGCTTTGCTGAGAGGCACCCGCAGGGGCTATGCCAGTGCCGCCTTGCGTGGGGTCGCAGGCGGACAGGCCTGTCAGGACAAAAACGGCGGTAAGGATGCGAAAAGGTCGGAACATGTGCGCGGGTCACTCTCAAACAGGGGATGCGGCATTACTGGGTACACGACTGAATGGCACCAGCATCGGTCATCAGGGCCGCCGGATCAACCGATGGGGCCGGGCTTCACGCGATTATGACCCGTCAGGCGTTGCGCGCCGCAGTTTCCGCCCGCAGCTTTTCCAACGCACGGATCGAGTCGTCAATCTGTTCACGCTGATGGGCCAGTTCCTTTAGTTGGCGATCGGCCATTTCGACAAAGGCCTGCATCTGCGCCGAGGTGCCTTCGTTTTCGTAAATCAACAGCCACTGGCGAATCTCTTCTAACTGAAAGCCGAATTTGCGACCACGCATGATCAGTTTCATCCGCGCACATTCGCGCACACCATAGAATCGCGACCGGCCAACGCGGTCGGGTTGCAGCAGTTCAATGTACTCGTAATACCGCAATGTACGCGGGGTCACGTCGAATTCGGCGCACATTTCCTTGAATGACAAACGCGGTTCTGACATCTCTTCAACTCCCTCGCGGCGCAACGGTATTCCGACCCACAGCCAAGCGCAACCAGTGGGCTTGCTCTTTGGGTCATGCGGGGATCATAAAGGCGCGACAAGTCAGATTTCGGGAACAGGATGCATGGTGAACAAGGCAAAAGTAGCGCGGCAATTCATCGAGGCAATTCCCCACGCAAGGGCGCTGGGCATGAAACTGACCGAAATCAGTGACGGTACGGCGGTGATTACCATGCCCTACGACAAAAAGCTGATCGGCGACCCCAAGACCGGGGTGATCCACGGCGGCGCGGTGTCGGCGGTGATGGACACTTGCTGTGGCGCGGCGGTGATGAGCCATCCTTCCGCCCCCGGCGGCACCGCGACCATGGATTTGCGCATTGACTACATGCGCGCCGCTCATCCGGGGCAGGCAATCACCACCACGGCGACCTGTTACCACATCACCCGCAACGTGGCCTTTGTACGCGCCACAGCGGTGGACGAGGACACGGACAACCCGGTGGCCACCGCAACCGGATCATTCACCGTGGAGACAAAGTTTTGAGCCGCCAACGTCCCGAACCGATGCAGGTGGTCAAGCAACGGCGCGACGCCGCGTTAAACGCGCTGGTTGAAGGGGTGCCGTATATCCGGTTCCTCGGCATCGAATTTGACCGGCGTGGCGATGAGCTGACCGGATTGCTGAATTTCAACGACACCCAGATCGGCAATCCGTTCCTGCCAGCGATTCACGGCGGCGTCACGGCGGCGTTTCTTGAGGTGACGTCGATCATCACGCTTAGCTGGTCGTTCCTGTGGCCGGATATCGAATCCGGGGCAATTGATGTCGAACAGATGGCGCGGGGTGATCTGCCCAACCTGCCGAAAACCATTGATTTCACAGTGGATTACCTGCGGTCCGGCCTGCCGCGCGATGCCTATGCCCGCGCCACGGTCAGCCGGGCAGGGCGGCGCTATGCATCCGTGCGGGTCGAGGCGTGGCAGGACAATCGGTCCAAGCTATTCGCGCAGGCGGTGGGGCATTTCCGTATGCCGCAGCCGACGCCAAAACCCGAGACGCCCGGTGACTGACACCACCGCGCAAAGCACCCGGCAGATTACCCAACAGATCACCCACCGGCGGGTTCTGACCATCGCGCTGCCGATTGTTCTGGCCAACGCAACGGTGCCGATCCTTGGCGCGGTTGATACCGGCGTTGTCGGCCAGATCGGTCTGGCCGCCCCGATTGGGGCCGTTGGCATCGGCGCGATCATTCTGGGCGCGCTTTACTGGATATTCGGGTTCTTGCGCATGGGTACGGTTGGCCTGACCTCGCAGGCACGCGGCGCGGGTGAGGATGGCGAAGTGGCCGCCCTTTTGACCCGCTCTTTGATGATCGGCGCGGTCGGTGGCGTGGCGCTGGTTGTGTTGCAGGTGCCGTTGATGTGGGCCAGTTTTCAGGTCTCGCCCGCCAGTCCCGAGGTGGAAACGCTGGCGCGCGATTACATGCGCATCCGCATCTGGTCGGCCCCGGCGGCGATTGCCATGTTCGGCATCACCGGCTGGCTGGTCGCGATAGAGCGTACGCGCGCCGTGCTGGTGCTGCAATTG
The DNA here is from genome assembly GCA_002400675.1 of Paracoccaceae bacterium. GTDB lineage: Bacteria > Pseudomonadota > Alphaproteobacteria > Rhodobacterales > Rhodobacteraceae > NVQY01. Next base: position 21,565 of record NVQY01000010.1, read on the forward strand.
TGGATGAATGGGCTGAACATCTCGCTGGACCTGTGGTTCGTGATGGGGTTGGGCTGGGGCGTCAGCGGGGTGGCGTTTGCCACGTTTCTGGCCGAGTGGTCCGGACTCGTGCTGGCGCTGTGGTTCTGTCGCGGGGTGTTTCGGGGCGTGGACTGGCGCGCATGGGGGCGGGTGTTTGATGTCGTCCGGTTGCGGCACATGGCATCGGTGAATACCGACATCATGATCCGGTCGATGTTGTTGCAGGCAATCTTTGTGTCGTTCCTGTTCTTTGGCGCGGGGTTTGGCGATGCCACGCTGGCGGCCAATCAGGTGTTGATGCAGTTCCTGTTTATCACCGCCTACGGCATGGACGGCTTTGCCGCCGCCGCCGAGGCGCTGGTCGGGCAGGCCATGGGCGCGCGCCAACGGGCCGCCTTGCGGCGTGGCGCGTGGATGACCAGATTCTGGGGGTTGGTGGTCGTGGTCACGCTGGCGGTGGTGTTCGCGCTGATGGGCGGCGCGATCATTGATCTTATGACCACGTCGCCAGAGGTGCGCGAGGTCGCCCGCACCTATTTGCCCTATATGGTCGCCGCGCCTTTGTTGGGTTGGGCATCATGGATGCTGGACGGCATTTTCATCGGTGCCACCCGCGCAGCGGACATGCGTAACATGATGGCGATCAGCTTTGTGATCTATTGTGCCGCCATCTGGGCGTTGATGCCGGTGTTTGGCAATCATGGGCTATGGTTGGCATTGCTGATATCGTTCGTGGCACGCGGCATCAGCTTGGGCCTGCGCTATCCGGCGCTTGAGGCGCAGGCGGCCTAAAGCAGGCCCAGAATGGCCTCGGTCGGCCTGCCGATAACGGCGCGTGCGCCGGAAATGGCGATCGGGCGCTCGATCAGGACCGGGTGCGCGGCCATGGCAGCAATCAGCGTGGTTTCAGAGTCGCCGCCCGACAGCCCCAGTTCCTTGAACAGCGTTTCACCGGCGCGCATCATGTCGATCACCGGCGGATTGCCCAAGGCCCGCCAGACGGCGGTGATTTGGGCCGCGTTCGGGGCGTCCTTGAGGTACAGGCGCACGGTCGGCTCGATGCTATGTTCGCGCAACAACGCCAGCCCGGCGCGGGATTTTGAACAGCGCGGGTTGTGCCAGTATTCGATCATACCCAGTCCTTTCGTTTGCTTGCTACCGCCTCGGCCACGTTGGCAAACCCGTCGCGCGCCAGCAGATCGTCCAGCCCCAGCGCAATATCGCGCACCAGTGACAGGCCGTTGAACACCAGCGCGGTGTATAGCTGCACCGCCGAGGCCCCGGCGCAGATCTTGGTATAAGCATCCGCCGCCGAGGCGACGCCGCCCACGCCGATCAACGGGATTTTGCCATCGGTCAGCGCCGAAAGTTGCGCCAGAACGCGGGTGGACTTTTCGAACAATGGTGCGCCGGACAGGCCGCCCTTTTCCTGCGCATGGGGTCCGTTCAGCCCATCGCGGTCCAGCGTGGTGTTGGTAGCGATGATCGCGTCCACCGGGGTCGCGCGGGCGACCTCTGCAATGTCGGCCAGTTCGTTGGGGGTCAGATCCGGGGCGATTTTCAGGAAAATGGGGATGCGGATGGGGAAGGCATCGCGCACCTCGATCACCCCGGCCAGCAACGCGCCAAGCGCCGCTTTGCCCTGCAAATCACGCAAGCGTTCGGTGTTGGGCGACGACACGTTGACGGTGGCGAAATCAATATGCGGCCCGCAATGCTGCAACACGCGGGCAAAATCGCCGGCGCGGTCGTCACTGTCCTTGTTGGCCCCCAGGTTCAAGCCGATCACCGCACCCTGCGGGCGTTGGGCCAGTCGCGCGCCAATCGCCTGCATCCCGTCATTGTTAAAGCCAAAGCGGTTGATCGCCGCGCGGTCTTGCGTCAGGCGAAACAGGCGCGGGCGCGGGTTGCCGGGCTGTGGGCGCGGGGTCGCGGCCCCCACTTCGACAAAGCCGAACCCGGCGCGCGACAGGGGCGCAAGCGCCACCGCGTTCTTGTCGAACCCCGCCGCCAGCCCAACCGGGTTGGGCAGGTCCAAGCCCGCAACCGTGCAGCGCAACCGCTCCGATGTCACCACCCCCGGCAGCGCCAACACCCCCATGCGCAGCGCCTTTAGCGCCAGCCCATGTGCGGTTTCGGGATCAACACGGCGCAGGGCCAACAGCCCGGCCTGTTCGATCAGCCGCATGTCATGTCGTCGGGGAACTGATGCCGCCCGTCCACCAGCGGCAGCGGCTTGGCCCAGATCACCTCATCCAGTCGCAAGGCGCGGTAAAGATGCGGGAACAGCGCGTCACCGCGCGAGACCTCCCACTTCAGGGCCTCGCCCATGGCATCGGTATCAAGCGCGAGAACCATCAGACCGTCACGCCCGGCAAAATGCTTGGCCGCCGTTTCGGTTGCCTGTTCGGCGGTGGAAAAATGCACAAACCCGTCTGCCAGATCAATCGGTGCCCCAAGGGTGTCACCATTGGCCTGTAGCGTGGCCCATTCGTCGTCAGAGAATATCTTGTATATCAGCATGGCCGCGTGATGCCCCGGCACGCGTTTGGAATCAAGTGCCAACCGGGCATCCGGTAACGCCGGACCCTTTGACTCTGAACGGGATGCAGCGCACGATCACTGGCAAAACAACACTGAGGGAGATTTCCAGATGATGATGCGCATTCTTTCCACCGTGACCGCTCTTGGACTGACTGCTGGGATGGCGTCGGCTGAATACAAGCTGACGATTCTGCACACCAACGACTTTCATGCGCGGTTTGAGCCGATCAGCAAATATGACAGCGGGTGTGGTGCACAGGACAACGCCGAGGGCAAATGTTTTGGCGGAAGCGCGCGTCTGGTCACGGCTGTCGAGGCCGCGCGTGCCAAGGGCGGGAATGTGATTCTGGTCAGCGGCGGGGATCAGTTTCAGGGCACGCTGTTTTACACCTATTACAAGGGCAAAGTCGCCGCCGAGATGATGAACAAGCTGGGCTATGATGCGATGACCGTGGGCAACCACGAATTCGACGACGGCCCCGAAGTGCTGCGCGGGTTCATGGATGCGGTGGGCTTTCCGGTGTTGATGTCCAACGCCGATTACAGCGGCGAGGAACTGCTGGCCGGTAAGCTGGCGAAATCCACGGTGATTGAAAAGGGTGGCGAAAAGATCGGCCTGATCGGCCTGACCCCGCAGGACACCGATGAACTGGCCAGCCCCGGCCCCAACATCAAGTTTTCCGACCCGGTTATCGCCGTTCAGGGCGAAGTGGACCGGCTGACCGCACTGGGCGTCAACAAGATCGTTGTGCTGTCGCATTCCGGCTATATCGTGGACAAACGCGTAGCGGCTGAAACCACCGGGGTTGACGTGATCGTTGGCGGCCACTCCAATACCTATCTCAGCAATGTGTCGGACCGCGCCGTTGGTCCGTATCCGACCATGGTGGGCAACACGGCGGTAGTGTCGGCCTATGCCTATGGTAAATATCTGGGCATGCTGGACGTGACCTTTGACGATGCGGGCAACATCGTGCAGGCCACGGGGGAACCGCAGGCGATGGATGGTGACGTTGCCGAAGATGGCTCCACGGTGGCCCGGATCGCCGAACTGGCCGTGCCGCTTGAGGAAATCCGCCAGATGGTTGTTGCCAGTGCGGCAGAGCCTATTCTTGGCGACCGCGCGGTTTGCCGGGTGCAGGAATGCGCGATGGGCAATCTGGTGGCCGATGCGATGCTGGCCCGGGTGGCCGATCAGGGCGTGACGATTGCCATCGCCAATTCCGGCGGTCTGCGCGCGGGCATTGACGCGGGCGAAATCACCATGGGCGAAGTTCTGGCGGTGCTGCCGTTCCAGAACACCCTGTCTACGTTTCAGATCAGCGGGCAGGGCGTGCTGGATGCACTCGAAAACGGCGTCTCTCAGGTGGAAGAGGTCAAGGGCCGCTTTCCACAGGTCGCCGGGCTGAAATTCACATGGGATGCTTCGGTTGCGCCAAACAAAGGGCGCATTCAGTCCGTGATGGTGGCCGAGGGGGCGGGTTTTGTGCCGCTGGACCCGGCCAAGACCTATCTGGCCGTGACCAACAACTATGTGCGCAACGGTGGCGATGGGTACAAGATGTTCGCCGGCGACGATAAGGACGCTTATGATTTCGGACCCGATCTGGCGGATGTCACGGCTGAATATCTGGCCGCCAATGCGCCTTATACGCCCTATACCGATGGGCGTATCGTCAAAAAGTAAGGCGTCAAAAAGTAAAATAACGGGGGCGCGGCGCAATGGACGCGGCCCCGCTATATGGGGGAATGTCGATATGTGCGGGCGCTATTCCATAACCCTGCCCAATGATGCGATGGCGCAATTGTTCGCCGCGCAACCGGCCAATGCCCTGCCTGAGGTGCCCGATTTCAACGTCTGTCCGACCATGCAGGTGCATGTGGTGCATAGCGGCGAAGTCGGGCGCAGGCTTGCGCCGATGCGCTGGGGGTTCGTGCCGCATTGGTACAAATCCCCCGGTGATGGGCCGTTGCTGATCAATGCCCGCGCCGAAACCATTGCTGACAAACCGGCGTTTCGGGGGGCCGCGCGGGAACGCCGCTGCCTGATCGCCGCGACCGGGTTTTATGAATGGACCAAGGACGGCGATGGCAGCCGTCTGCCTTGGTATATCCACCGCCGCGACGGCGCACCGATTGCTTTTGCCGGGATATGGCAGGACTGGGGCCGCGACGACCCGCGCCCCACCTGCGCCATCGTCACCACCGGATCAAACGCGACCCTGTCGGCGATCCACCACCGGATGCCGCTGATCCTTGAGCCCGCCGACTGGCCGCTCTGGCTGGGCGAGGCGGGCAAGGGTGCGGCGGCATTGATGCGCCCGGGTGCCGAGAATGTTCTTACGTTTCACCGGGTTGACCGGGCGGTCAATTCCAACCGTGCCAGTGGGGCGGATCTGATCAAAGCAACTGACGGGGCCTGAAGTTCTTACGGTGCCGACTCGTCTTGTGGAGCGATCAGAGGCGCCCGGCTGCGCTCGTTGCCAGCCATGGTAATCTTGCGCAACATGGCAATGAATTTTGCGCGTTCTTCCGTTTTTAACCCCTTCAGGATCTCCGGTTGTACGTTTTGTACATGCCGGTCCGCAGTCGCCAGCAGGGAAACGCCCTGTCCTGTCAACGCA
>NVQY01000011.1 GCA_002400675.1 Paracoccaceae bacterium
GGGCGCTTCATCCTGCAGCAGGGCTGGGCGCAGGCCTCGCTTGATCTGTCACCGGCTGTCACCAGCCTGCGTGACAGGGTGCGCCGGGGTGTCACCAAGGCCGTGACGGACGCGGTGAAGGCAGAAACCAAACCTGATGAAGCGCACAACGCCACCATCCGCCAAGATCTGATCGCCCTGTGCGGCCCGCACCCCAAACTGGAAGAGCGTGGGGTTTCGGAAGAGACTTGTGCCGCTTTAGGGATCGGATATCTGGCGCAAGGCCGCTCCCCACTCAAAGGCCGGATTGTGTTTCAGGTGGCTGATGCGCGCGTGACCAAGAAGTCGGATGGCCAGCGGGTGCGGGTGATCTTGTCGCATCTGGGCCGCGCGGTGAGCGAAGATGACGACGCCAAATACCTGTTCTATCCGGGCTTTCATAAATCAGCGGAACTTTATGGTCAGGAAATTCTGTGGCTGCATGAAGAGGCAGCCGCGCAGATGGCGGCCACCGGCTCGATAGTGCTGACCGAAGGCCCGTTTGATGTGGCCAAGGCTTTTGAGGCGGGGCTGCGCAACGTAGTGGGCAGCTTTGGTGCGTCCTTGTCGACCACGCAGGCCAGCAAGCTGGCCGAGCTGGCCAAAACCTTTGGGGTCACAGAAATCCTGCTGGTTTTTGATCGTGACATGGCCGGGCGCGATGGGGCAGCCAAAGCGGCGGACAGGCTGGCAGACATGGGGCTGCGGCCCCGCATTTTCGATTGGTCGGCTCCAGTGGCCACCACCACCATCGGGCCGGTCAACATCCCCCTGTCGATCAATGATCTGGCTGACTTTTCCACCCAGCAAATCGCCTGGCTGCGCCAGCGTCAACTCTTGTGATGAGGAGAGCGGAAAATGCCGTCCAATCTGGACACCCAAATCAAAGGCACTGCCATTGCCGGGCCCCAACTGCTGGACGCCCTCGTAAGGCTGCCCAGTGGCGGTTTTAGCAAGGCCGAGTTTGCCTCGGCGCTGGTCGCGGTCGGGCTGCCTGAGGCCAATGATGGGGACTTGGTACGGCGCGTGATGCAGTTTCTCAAACGCAAGGGGCTGATTGATTACCATGAAGACGCGGCCAGTTGGTCTTTGACCCCGCTGGGGCAAATGCGCCTGCCCACACCCACCCTGCCACTCCTGGAAAATCCAGAGCCGGTTATGAGCGAACCAACCACCCCGCCACCGTCGGGGTTTTGGGATAGGCTATCAGGCGGGTTTCGGGTCAGTCTCAGCCATCTGGCTTGCTTGGCCATCATCGCGGCCTTAGTGGCCATCAATGCCAGTTTCGCTTGGGAACTGGGTGAAGATCCGATCCTGCGGTGGGCTTTTGTAGCCGGGTTGATGGCCAGCGACCTGCTGCGCCCTTTGCTGATTGCCCGGGGGTTGTGGGATTTTGACCAGTGGCGGTTGGGCCGGGGCACTTTGGCTTTTCTGATCACCTTTGCCTTGGCTCCGGTGTCGATTTTGTCCAGCACGACGGTGATCTCGGCCAGTCTGTTTCTAGGGGAAGAACAAAATCAGCAGGCTGAGGCTCAAAATGACACCAGGCAGTTGCTCATCACCCGGCAAGTCCGCCTGCAAGCTGAGGTCGATCAGCTGTGGTTGGACTGGGAAACCGAATGCCAGCGTGGGGGCTGTGGTCATCTGGCGGATAAGATCGAGGCGGAAGCTAAGGTGGCAGAGCAAGCCGCCAAGGAGCAATTAGCCCAAATCATCAGCTTGACCGAAGCTGGCAACCAGCCATCAGATTTCATCGCCCGCGCGGTCAAAACCTTTGCAAAGTTGAGGCTGTTTGGAGAGGGTCGCAACTTGCTGATCCCGCTCTTGCTCGCCCTGACGCTAGAAATCGCCGCGCTGTTCGGCCCAGCACTGCTGCTGGGGCGGCGGTAACATCGGGGTTTGAAGTGAATGGCCATTCTATTTGCCGACTTCTTCCCTTTATGTTATACTTTGTGTAACAAGTAATTCTAAGGATCCTGCCCATGGCCAATCCCACCGTCGCCCTTCGTCTTGATGAACAAACCCAGGCCCGCCTGAAAGAACTCGGCCAACGCCGAGACCGCTCACCGCATTTCCTGATGAAAGAAGCGGTCGAAAAATATCTGGCCAGCGAGGAATCCATTGAAGCCGAGCGCGAGCTGACCCAAGCGCGTTGGGAACGCTTTGCTCTGACCGGGGAAGCCATTGCCCATGAAGAGGTCAAAGCCTGGGCGGATGGTTTGACTTCACCAAATACCCAAGCCTAATGGCCAGTCTGATCTGGCTGCCAGAGGCCAAGGCCGACCTGCAACGATTGTATGAATTTATCCAACCCCATAGCCCCAAGGCCGCCGCTCGGGCCGTGCAACATTTAGTGACGGCAGCCGCCAGCCTGCAGGCTTTTCCGCAAAAGGGTCGCCCCTGGCAACCGGATCCCAATTTCCGCGAGTTGCCCGTGGCTTTCGGGGCGCGCGGGTATGTGATCCGTTACCGGGAACATAGCGACCAAGTGGTGATCGTCCGGGTTTGGCACGCACTGGAAGACCGGTAGGGCGCGACGGTCGAAACCGCCGCTTCCGCCAGTCTTCGGCTCAGACTTCGATCCGGCTGAGGACATCGGCCCGGTCGGCATAGGTTTGCAGTGTATGGTCCAAAGTGCAGAACCGGTCACGCTCTACCGGCAAGCCCAGTTGGCCCCGCAGGCTGGCCAGTTCCGGCAGCCACACATAGCCCAGTTCAGGAAAACCAGTGCCCAGGTCGCACAGGCCAAAGGCCCGTTCGGGTTCGTCTGGGGAAACTGAAGCCAACAGCCAGGTGGCGTTGGCATCGGGGGTGAAGAGTTTTACCACCGGGCACATTTGGCTGGCATCAAGCGGGTCGTTTTTGAAGAGCGTCCGCCACTGCTGATTTGTAAACAGCTTGGGATAAGGGTTTAGGAGCCGGTCGGCAGGTTGGGTCATGTCTGTTTGGGTTAAGAAATAAGACAACGACCATGCGCCCCGTCCCCAAAGACGGGCGTCAAGCAGAAATCCCCGCAGGGGTTCAAATGCTTTACGATCCGGCGGGGCGGGGCAGGCTGGGGAGTAACTGGTTTCGGCCAAACAGAACCAGACCTTCCTAACCGGTTGCCCATGGGCTTGTGCAAAGATCGACCACCGGGGGCATCGGCCATAAACTGCCGATGTTCCTAAACAAAACCCATGCCAGAAACTGCTGACCACTACGCGGAAACCACCGAAGAAACCGATAGCCAGACCCTGGCCATCCGCCAGTTGAACGACCAGTTACGCCGCACCTTTGCCGGCGGACGGGTGGTGATGACATCAGGTTTGTTGGCGCTGGGGGACGAAACTGTTTACCAAGTGCTGCAGGCCGTGCAGGCGTTCGAAGATTTCAATGAGGGCAACGACCCCTACCGCACGCACGATTTTGGCGCGGTGCAAATTGATGACCACAACCTGATGTGGAAGATCGACGCCTATGACGAAAACTTGGAATACGGCTCACCCGATCCAGCCGACCCAAGCGTCACCACCCGCGTGCTGACCATCTTTCTGGCCTCCGAATACTAACCCAAAACCAATGAGCACTCGCGCCACCATTACCGTCGCTGACAAGCACGACAGTTTCGATATTTACCAGCACCACGACGGCTACCCCGACGGGCCACACGGTCTGGTGCGTCATCTGAATTTGGCCCAGCGTCTGGCTTGGGATTTACCGCGCTTTGAAGCGGCGGATTTCGCCGCTGCCGTGGTGGCGGTGCTGAAGGATCGCGGTGGTTCGACTTACCTGACCGCAGACGCAGACGCCCATTCAGATCGCGACTACCACTACCGGATTTCTCCCCTGCGCGACGAGGTGTCCACCCGGGTTCAGCTGGTCGTCAGCCAACGCAGTTGGCAAGAAGATAAACCCTACGAGGTGCTGTTCAGTGGCGATCTGCCAGCCGCCGTTGGCCAGTTCAACGCCGTGGCCGAGCACAGTGACCAACCGCGTGAGCGGCAAGTTCTGGAGCCGATTGAAGGCGCGCTCTACCGTGCCGAAGAGGAGATCAGGCAATGGTTCAAGGGCACGCCAGACCCCGACACCCAAGGCGTGCTGGAAGATCTGGATGACGCCGGTCGCCTGATGTGCAGCCTGCGCCACCATCTGGAAAAATCAGACCCTTGGGCGGCCTTAAAACAAGCCGCCACCATTCTGGAATCGCTGGATGTAGACCCCGCCAATCGCCACACAGGCATCGCCCGCACAGAGATTCGGATGGCCATGGAAGCGCACCGACGGTGGCAACGGGACTAACGCCCACAACATTTCTTGTATTTCTTGCCCGACCCACACGGGCAGGGATCGTTGCGGCCAACCTTCTTGACACCCTTGAAGGTTTTGGCCGGACTTTGTTGGTAGCGGCCCGTGCCTTCAAAGGTTACCACCCCGTCTTGCCAGTCAGAAATCAGTTCTGGCTCGGGAGTTTGATCGAGCTTGTCATACACGAACGAACAGACCTGTTCCCAGTTACGCCAATTGATCCCGGTCTGACGGGCCAGGAACCCCAGCCACGCCAAGGCCGGTTGCCGCTCGATGGCCTGCGCACCCAGCAGCCAAGCCCCCACCCGACGCAAGGTTTGGTATTGATCCGGGCTGAGCGTGTCCCCCACCTCGACCGGTTCCCCCAGCATCCCGCCAGACAAAGCCACACTGGCTGCCCGGCGCGCTCGGTGGATGGCGGTGGCTGGCTGCTGGTCGTTCATCAGCGTCCAAGCAAATGGTATGGCTTCTTCATCACGGTGGTGTTGATGTAGTTCCCAACGCAGGCGCTCCAGCGACGGTTCAAGCGTCTCTTTTCTTGCTTCCTTGATATAGGCCTGCATTCGCTGAAAACCGGTTTCCGACCACTGCCAGTTTTCGTCCAAAATGCCGATATCACGTAGGGTTTGTGCCTTGTTCCTATCGCCAAAGAATCCTTTGATTTGGCGCTTAAAACTCGGACTGCCTTGCGTTTCTAACCAAGCGTTGGCTTCAACTTCTCCCAAACCGTAATTTTGGTCTTTTAGCATTTGGCGTATAACACTGGCTACGTTATCCGGCGGAAACCAATTGAGCCCCTTGTCATCCAAGGCCGCCACCATTTCCCGGTGTTTTTTCGCGGACATATCCGCCAAGACCAAGCCTAGGCGGTCGGCTTGCCACAGGGGATGGGTCGGCACCTCCATGCCGTCGCGATCCGCCTCCAAAATGGCAGCGGCCAGTTCTGCGCCATCGGCACCGTCATCAATCAACTGGGCCAGATGTTCGGAATAGGTGGTATAGTCGGCCTGCAGATTTTCTGCTGATACCCGCCCGAAGTGTGACTGAATATGCCGCCAGAACTTGGGGTAGTTGGGCTCTTCTTGCCAGTGTTCATCCAGAAAGGCCCGACCCACGGCTACGCAGTCATCTTTCAGTTGGCCGTCATCATCAAAAAATCCCAGTTGTCGAAAATCCATCTTGAGAGCGAGTGGCTCTTTGAAATTCGGATCATCAGGCTGCAAGGACCGTGTCCACAAAAGCACTTTATCCATGCGCGCCGGATCGACCAGCTCCCCTCCTTGGCCTTTGGAAAGCTCTATTAAGAGCTTTTCGCCCGGATGTTGAGCCGTTTGCCCTCCTTCTGAACCCGGTATTTCCAGCACTGGGTTACTGGTTTTCGGGTCTTTTTTGGTATGTTCACGGACAAACTGAAGGATCGCGTCTGGCGTCATGCCCTCATGCCACAGGCGAGCTACCAATCCCGGCTTGAGTCCTAACTCGGCTTTGCTTTCCCAGTAGGCCGCCACCACCGTAAACAGTTCTGCCGTGCGTGCCGGATCAATCTGCCCATTGGGGAGGCGCAATTTCAGAAAATCAAGGTTTGGAGCTGGCATAGAAACGGGAGCTTTTTGCCCCGGCTTAAGCTTGATACTTTTGTGAGCCTGCCCAAACTTTGCCCATTCGGCAGGAGATACCAACACCATCTTGGCCAGACTAAAATAGTCCCGCACCTTAAAATCGCCAAAACCCTTCCCCCGGCCCGATTCTGGGAGCAAACTCTCAATGGGAACGCCTTTGTTCTTTTTCTCAAAGCTGACTCGAATAACCTTTTCTGAGTCTTGGTAAAAAAATATGCCGCGCTGGATCATCCAAAATGTGCGTTAAGTCTGGTAAAGTATGCCATCACGGCTGGGTTTCACCAAATCATTCAGAAAACTTTTCGGGAAATAAATCTGCCAAATGCTTCTGCACTGCTGTGTAGTTGGGGGCGCTAAACCAATTGTCACGGCTGTAGTCACCAAAGGCTTTCAGAACGTCCAAATCTATGTTGCCGTTTTGATCTTGAATGCCTAGCCCCTGCATGGCGCTCAAACTCATGTCTACATTTCGGTCAGAACGGGCCGCATCACCTTTCGGGCTGGCCAATTGCGCCTGCCAGCGGGTCATACCCACCCGGCCCTCTCCACGTAACACTTCGCCGTTGTAGCCGGTGCGTCCGCCGTAAAGAGCGTTGACCACCTGGGCGGCTGCAATCAACTGAATGGGGTCAATGATGCTTTGCCCGCGAATATCGTATTGGGTCAGGCTGAGTAGAAAATCGGTTTGTCCAGCGTCCTCGGCCATGCGCCAAGCATCAAGATAGCTGGCCGCAATCGCTTTTTCGTTGGCGGAAAACTTAGTCACATTTATGGTGATGGCCTGCCCATAGGTGGGCGTGGATTTGATAAACTGTTCTTGCCCGTTGTCTGAAGTGTAGCCCTCCAAGCCGACCCCAAATTTAAGGGGCTCGTCTTCTGGGTAAGCTGGCACGGTTTCACCGTTTTTATCGACTCGGGTTTCGCCTAAAGCCTCCCCCAAATCGCCACCGGTAACAATACTTCTCGGCGTTAGGTTAAACTCAGCGGCAACCGCGTTTTGCGTGGCCTCACTCACCCCACTGTCTTGCTCTGGTGAGCTGAAAATGGCCGATTGGATGAAAGCCATCGGACTGGGCACACCCTTACTGAAATCCGCTTGGTTCAAGCGTTGCCGGATGATGGCAGCGTCCTCCGGAACGGCGTCGGCAATGGCCAGAATGCGGCTGAAGGCCTGAAGTTTCGTGCGTTCACTGGTCGGCACTTTGTCGACATTTTCTGGTTTAAGCAGCGCGGCAATTCTTTGCGTGTTGGAAAGCCCTTGTAGCTTAGGAGAAGCCAATAGCTCTTCGTAATCTTCCAGGGATTTTACTGTTTGTGCTTCGGTCTCTTCAGTTTTCAGTGCCGCTTTCTCCTTTTCTGCTTCGGTCAATTCTTTCACGCTCTTTTCTTCTATTTTTGTCGTGACCTCTGTGACTTCCGCTTCATCGCGTCGGCGTCGATCTCCAAGCCGCTTAATGCCTCTTAGTGCAACGGTCTTAAGTTCCTCTTGTGTTTCAGCTTTACCCAGTACATAGCTGGGGTCGTTGGATTGCAAGAAAGCCTGATACTCAAGCAAAATATCCGTGATGTCTTCTGCCGTCTTGTCATTTTTTGGTACTTGCCCAAAATAGTCCCAGTCAGTCTGAACCGCGACCAGAATATCGGCTCGGCTTTTTTCTGGTTCTTCCTGAGCTTGATGGGCGGTTTCGGTTTGCAACCGGGCCTGTTGCGCGGCATTGCCGTCAGCCACCACTTGCACCAAAGGGCGCGGTGGTTGCGCTGGAGCTTCACCCTCTTGAGCTCCTAGCTCCAATCTCCCCAAAGGGTTGTCGGCTCCACCAAAAGGCATGAAAAATATTAGTTATATCTTAATATGATAGCATAAGTTGGCTTGATTTGCAAATTGCCGCCTTAGTTGCTTCTTATTCCGGCCTCTTCCCGCGCCCCGTTAATAAGGCCATTGGTAATGGCTTCTATTTGCCGTTGAGCATCCGCCGTTCTTTCTTCCGAAGCTGCCATTCGTTCTTCTGCCGCCGCCGTTCTCTCTTCTGCCGCCGCAATTTGCTGGTCAAGCTCGGCAATTTTAGCTGCATGAAGCATCTCGCCTTGCAGTTCTTCATTGCAAAATTTTTCCTCAAAGCGGTAGAGGTTGCTGTTTTCGTCGCCATTGATTTGGCCGTTGCCGTCGGTATCAACGACTTTAAGAGCTTCCCCTACGCATTGGGCATAGTTAGCCTGAATTTGCTCCATGGTTCGTGGGTCAATTCCCAGTGGGTACTGCCCCGGCGGGTAAATTTCTAACATTACCCGTTTCCCATACTGTGAAACATAGGCCCCGACATCACCCGTGCCACATTCTTCGGTAATACCGTCGCCATAGTATTGGGTTAACTCATCAACTCGACTACGAATGACGTTTCCATCTTCGTCAAAAATATACTTCATGTTTTGCGGTGTAAGCTCTGTTTCCAAAATTTCCCCATTAGCTATCTGACTGCAATAGCGGGCGAATTCATCTCCACCAGCTTCAGCTTCAGCTTTATCTGGCATGGCTGCCACCGCTGCCCCAATGGCCAATGCGCTACCGATATGTTTGCCAAATTTTCCCATTTTTTTAGAAAAGAAAGAGTTATCCTTATTTTCTACCCAAAGTGGGCTTTCTGTCAAATTTTCTTGACAAAAAAAGTTTGACTCAGGGGTATTTTTGACAGTCGGAAGGCCATGCCCCTCCTTGGGTTTTCTGCCACCAAACGGCAATAAATGGGTTAGTCGTCTGGCAAGCCCGACGACTTTTTTCGTACCCCGCGCAGCATGGGATGCCGCAGGGCCGCCTGCTCGGCTTGGTGCTGCGTTATGCCCAGATAGAGAACGGTGGAGGCAATCGATTTGTGGCCCAGCAAGCGAGAGATCAGGGCGATGTCCTCCCCCTGCCAATACATGTGGCTCGGTTTGCTGCGCCGAATAGAATGGCTGGAAAACTCGGCTCCGTCGTGTCCCAAATATTCCGCCCAGCCTTTGACCAAATCGGCGTAGTGTGACCGAGAGATCGGTTTGGAGTTGGGGGCTTTGTGGCGGGTGAACAGATAGTCCGCTGGTTGCTTCTCGGCCACCGTTAGCCACTGGGCCAGATAGTGCTGAGTGGGCGGGGTCAGAGCCGGAAACACGGTTTGGCCGGTTTTCTGTTGGCGACGGGCAATCAGGCTGCGAATGCTCCCCTGCCGAGTTTGCACTTGCCAAACTTGGGTGGCCAACAGGTCGCTGGCCCGAAACATGGTGTCCAATCCAAAGGCCAGCAGGGCCAGATCGTGCCAGTTCTGCTTTGCCAGCAGGTGGGTTTCGACTTGGGCCATCTCGGCCAGCGTAAAAGCTCGCTTCTGACCCACGGCCAAGCCGCGATTCCAAGCATTCACGGTCGGCTGGTTCTGGCTCGTCATAGGGCGATCGGATAGGAGTCGCGCTTTTCTCAAAAGCGAAGGTATTTTAGGAAGTTAAGCCTGAAAGGAAAGGGGCGGCCAAAAGTCGCTGACCCGTGGAGTTGCATCATGACCCAGAAAAAAACCCATTCAGAACCGCCTGTTGGTTGTTCTGCTTTTGAGAAAAGCAAGGGTTGGGTGATTTGGTGGCCGTCAGAACAACTCAAACTGCCGGTCGGCTTCGACCTTTTGTTTCCATTCCTTGCTTTTGGCCGCCTCATCGAGCCACCAAACCATAAACCCCACCGGATCGTCGTCAAACTCCAGGAGGGCTTCGGCCCCATGCATAAAGTGTGACCGGTAGCCGGTGTCGGTGATGGGCAACGGTACTTTGCCCGCGCTGCGCACTTCAACATGCTGGGTGATCAGCTCCCCCGAGCTACATAGCCAGCGCGAGCAATGCCGGATTTCCAGCCCGATCCCCTGCCACTCGGTCCGGTAGGTTTGGTATTCCGGTTGCTCAGGCAAATCGTTCGGGCGTTCCATCCTCTACAGATTAAGGGCACCACTTCAGGTCGCCAGCTTTGCACAAGCGTTGGCGGATTTCCGTCTCTGAATCCAGTTTGATTGTGCGTCTACGCTGACCGAATGACGATGCTTTCAGCCTCAGAATTTGACCATATGGAACGCCTGCTGGCGGATCTACTGATTGAAGCCAGCCCAACGGAAGAAAGTCAAATTCTGCAACTGCACATACGTCTGAAGGCAAYTTTTGAAACCCAACGGGGGTTGCAGGACACAAGATCTCATCTGCTTGGTCTCACAGGGCAAAATCCTTGACGATATCCCTGAGCTCGCTCAAATCCTTGCCGTAGCCGTACTTTGGTCGCTGGAACTTGTGACCCATCAACTGGGCTTGTGCCCGGTCAATCACATCGCGTTTGGTCAGCTGGTCCTGAAACCAGTGGCGCAAGGAATAGAGACTCTGACGCTTGTCGGTGACGATACCACTTGACCGCAAACCTTTGTTGATAGCGCTGGTGGCGTACATATTTTTGCCCAGCCGTTTGCCCCAACCGCMCATTTTCACCAGCTCCTGCGCCGCCACCAATGATACCCCCAGCAATGGTAAGAGGCGCTCGGAGTGATCAGTTTTCAGGCCGCGTGCCGCGTTTTTGCGCACATGAACATGTGGTACCTCGTGATCAAGGAAGATGTCGCTCAGTTCCAGTCCGACAGCCTCTACCGGCCGCATCCCAGTATTAATCAGAAGTCGAAACAGGCGTTGGAAATCTTGGTGAATATCGTCCAGAACCCCAGGTTGGAGCAACTGTCGGATTTGGTCCGTTCCCAAGGGGATTCGTGAAACCTCCGCGCTTTCTTTCAGACGCACACGGGAAAAAGGATTGGTCGTTGCCATTCCGTCTATGTCAAAGTTGACGGTGAACATACGGCGTAAGGAATTAATCTCACGATTACCCGAGTATGGATTCAACCCTTCTTTTTCGACGCGCGCCACCCACCATGCGCGAAAGGTGATGGCATGACTGCGCTCGACGCTATGAAACGCCAACGGCCCAACTGCCTTTTCAAAWTTGCGGATTGCCTTCAGGTAAACATTGCGTTTCACCCGCCGCTGATCGTGACTGACGCTCATCCATTCATCCTTGATGTAGTYCCAGAATCGGTCAAAAGCGTCTGCCAGTGAAAGCACCGGTTGCTCCACCAGACCGAGGACCGCTTTTTGTTCCGGCCCTGAATGCGGCCCATTGATAAGAAGGCGGAGCCGTCCCAGTAGTTCCTGATCTGAAATGTCCTGCGACGACTTTGGTTCAAGCCTTGCACTCAGTTGTACATCAACCGCTGCCCGATAGCGGGTGGCTGCGTCTTTGGCAGACAAAGAAACCCCAAGGGTCTTGGCTGACTTCCAGTCTTTTTCCAGTTGTGCGGAAATCTGGGCGGCTTTCAGCTTGGCGGTGGTAAAATCACCAGTCTTGAGAGAAAAGCTGATCAGCTGCTTGCGTTCCACGTCCGCAAATTCGCACGGCACSGAGCGATAATAATGCCACCAGCGGCCCTTTTTCTTGAGGTGTAATCCCCACATGTCCCGGATCCCTTTTGTCCAGAATTTGTCCAGAATCGGCAAAAAGCCGATCCAGCGGGATCAAGATACATCCAACAAAAACAGCCCCTTAGGGGCGGACTTCCGTTCTCACTTTTGGGGAATGGTGCCCAGGAGAGGACTCGAACCTCCACATCCTTGCGAATACTAGCACCTGAAGCTAGCGCGTCTACCAATTCCGCCACCTGGGCAGGTGTCGTGAGCCGTGCATCTAATCCGGGTAACTGGGGGTGTCAAATGGATTCTCTGAACAACCGTCAGTTTCTTGGGCGCTGCCTGGGTCACTGAAATGATCCGGCTTTTCGGGACCCTTTGCGCACAAGCCAAGGCCCAACGGGGCTGACAGTGATGTGGCCTTCTTCGTGTCCTTGCTCAAAGACATTTGCGCGCAGGACCCGCTGACCCTGATTCTTCAGGATGTGCACTGGATCGACCGGGAATCGCACGCTTATCTGGATGCCATGACTACCGACGACGACAATGCCGTGATTGCGCCGGGGTTTGTGGCCGGGTACAAGATCATGATCTCTGGGTTCGAACGGGTCTTTACCGGTGACGGTCAGGACAGGATTCACGACGAAGCCGGGGCAAATATTCTGCGCGGTGGGCGTGGCAACGGCACGCTGCGCGACACTTCCGCAGGCGGCGATGATCTGGTCATCACCGGGGCAGTGCTGTCCGTCAGCCACGATTGCGGCGGTGGTACAGACCGGATAAACTGGCGGAATCGGGATGTACAAAACGTCACATTCGATCAGCAAGCGGGCGCAGCCGGTACTCTCCGGGGTCCGTCCGCCAGCATGACCAACTTTGGAAACCTTATCGGATCCGGGATTTCACCCGGGGCCAGGATCAGGTCCAGATTTCCTGTTCGCCTGATCTGACAGGCCCGCGGGCGCTCAGTTGTTAGCGCCAACCTGCAAGCCTCTTGCGTCTTGAGCAAAAGCCGATACGGTAATCGGATTAAAAAAAGAACAGGGAGAAAACGATGAAATTTTTTACCACGGCTGCGTCCGTATCCGCCCTTGTGGTGGGCATGTCCTTTGCCGGTGCCGTCAGCGCCCAGGAATGCGAGCGGGGAACGCTGGACAAGCGATACTGTGACACCGACGGCGATCTGATTGCCGATATTCCCAGCGATCCCAGCCAGCTGATCGACCCCGACACGCTGATTTTCGCGTATACGCCGGTCGAAGATCCCGCCGTCTACAAAGAAGTCTGGTCCGATTTCCTGACCTATCTTGAGGAAAAGACCGGCAAGGATGTGGTATTCTTCCCGGTTCAGTCCAACGCCGCACAGATCGAAGCGATGCGGTCAGGTCGTTTGCACATTGCCGGTTTCAACACCGGGTCCAACCCGCTGGCCGTGAATTGCGCGGGTTTCCGCCCGTTCACCATCATGGCGTCCCTGGACGGCAATTTTGGCTATGAGATGGAAATCCTGACCTATCCGGGGTCCGGCATCGAAAAGGTCGAGGACATCAAAGGCGGCAAGCTGGCGTTCACCTCGCCCACGTCAAATTCGGGTTTCAAGGCGCCCTCGGCGATCCTGAAATCTGATTTCGACATGATTGCCGATCGTGACTTTGAACCGGTCTATTCGGGCAAGCATGACAATTCGATTCTGGGTGTGGCCAACAAGGACTATCCGGCCGCGTCGATCGCCAACTCGGTCATGAAGCGGATGATCAGCCGTGGTGTGATTACCGCCGATCAGGTGATTTCGATCTACAAATCCCAGACCTTTCCGACCACTGGTTTTGGCACCGCCTATAACCTGACACCGGAATTGCAGGCCAACATTCAGGAAGCGTTTTTCACGTTTGACTGGGCCGGCACGTCGCTTGAGGAAGAATTTTCCAAGTCCAACGAAGGACAGTTCCTTGAAATGAACTACAAGGACTTTTGGGACGTTATCCGCAAGATTGATACGGCCAACGGCGTCAGCTACGCCTGCGAATAATTAATAATAATAACAAGGCGGCCCGGGCATCATTCCCGGGCCGTTTCTGCGTATGGGACGGGGGCAGGAATGCTAAAGCTGGATAAGCTGGTCAAGACTTATAATACAGGCGATCAGGCGTTGAAATCGGTTGAACTTGAGATTCCGCAAGGGCAGGTTCTGGCCTTGATCGGTCCGTCGGGGGCAGGGAAATCGACCCTGATCCGCTGTATCAACCGACTGGTGGAACCTACCAGCGGCAAGGTTTATCTGGACGGGATTGAACTGACCACGCTGGGATCGGGCGCGCTGCGTCGGGAACGTCGGCGCATGGGCATGATCTTTCAGGAATATGCGTTGGTTGAACGACTGACGGTGATGGAAAACGTGTTGTCGGGGCGCCTTGGCTACGTTGGGTTCTGGCGCTCGTTTCTGCGCAGGTTTCCGCAATCGGATGTGGATAATGCCTATCGGTTGCTGGACCGCGTCGGGCTGGTGCATATGGCTGACAAACGGGCCGATGAATTGTCGGGCGGTCAGCGCCAGAGGGTCGGGATTTGCCGCGCGCTAATTCAGGACCCCGCGTTGTTGCTGGTGGATGAACCCACCGCGTCGCTTGACCCCAAGACCAGCCGCCAGATCATGCGCCTGATCGTTGAGCTGTGTTCGGAACGCGGGTTGGCCGCGATCATCAATATTCACGACGTGGCGCTGGCCAAGATGTTTGTACAGCGTATCGTCGGTCTTGAATCGGGGGCCATCGTGTTTGACGGGGTGCCCGATGATCTAACGCCGGACATGCTGACGCATATCTATGGCGAAGAAGACTGGGAAGCGACCATCGAAAAGGTCGAGGACGAAGAACAAGAGGCCGCGCAATGACCGGTCCAACGGTATCGGAACTGGACGTTCTGATCGGCAACAAATGGAAAAAGCCATCGCTGATCAAAAGCGACTGGTTGCGCTGGGGCCTGACGCTGGGCGCGCTGATCTATTTGGTGCTGGCGATCAATTCGGTCGAAGTGAGCTGGTCAAGGGTCTATGAAGGGCTGGACCGGGGCGCGAAATTTGTCAAAGCGTTCCTGAACCCGGATTTCACCACCCGCGCCACGGATATTCGCGAGGGCATGATTGAAAGCATCATCATGACCATCGCCGCCTCGGTGGTGGGTATTGCCATTTCCATCCCCATTGGGCTGGGAGCGGCCCGCAACATCGCACCCCTGCCGGTCTATCTGGTGTGTCGCAGCATTATCGCCGTCAGCCGCGCCTTGCAGGAAATCATCGTCGCCATCCTGTTGGTGGCGATCTTTGGCTTTGGCCCGCTGGCCGGCTTCCTGACGCTAAGCTTCGCGACCATCGGGTTCCTGTCGAAACTTTTGGCCGAAGAGATTGAAAGCATGGACAAGGTGCAGGCCGAGGCCGTCAAGGCCACCGGGTCACGCTGGAGCCAGTGGATCAACTACGGCGTACAGCCTCAGGTGATCCCACGGCTGATCGGTCTGTCGATCTACCGTGTCGATATTAATTTCCGCGAAAGCGCCATTCTGGGGCTGGTCGGGGCCGGGGGCATCGGGGCGACGCTTAATACCGCGTTTGACCGCTATGAATACGACACGGCGGCGGCGATCCTGCTGATCATCATCGTCATTGTCATGGTGCTTGAATATCTATCGGGCGTTATCCGGGCGAGGGTTCAGTAATGGTTACACATACCCAACCCGATGGCAGCCTGAAATGGACGCGCCGCACCACTGGTGAACGCATGGTGCGCTGGTTTGGCTGGCTGGTCGGCGTGGCCGTATTCGTCTATGCTTGGAACACTATATCACAGGCGACAACGTGGTTTTTTGTCTGGGACGCGCCGCGCATCGCCGGCGACATATTCGGGCGGGCCACCCCGCCACGCTGGTCCTATATCGACAAGCTGTGGGGGCCGATCTGGGACACCCTGAACATCGCCACGCTGGGCACGATCATATCCCTGTTCCTTGCGGTTCCGGTGGCGTTTCTGGCCGCCCGCAACACCACGCCGTCCAAAATGTTCATCCGCCCCATCGCCCTGCTGATCATCGTTTCAACCCGGTCGATCAACTCGCTGATCTGGGCGCTATTGCTGATCGCTATCATCGGCCCCGGTGTGTTTGCCGGGATCGTCGCCATCGCCATCCGGTCAATCGGGTTCTGCGCCAAACTGCTGTACGAGGCGATCGAGGAAATCAACGAGACCCAGGTCGAAGCGATCACCGCCACCGGAGGCAGTCGCTGGCAAGTAATGGTCTACGGCATCGTGCCACAAATCCTGCCCGCCTTTGCCGGCATTGCCGTGTTCCGCTGGGACATCAACATCCGCGAAAGTACGGTGTTGGGGCTGGTGGGGGCCGGGGGCATCGGGCTACAGCTTTCGGCATCTCTGAACGTGCTGGCATGGCCGCAGGTGACGTTGATCCTGTTGGTCATTCTGGTGGCCGTGGTGATTGGTGAATGGGTGTCTGCCAAGGTGCGGGGCGCGATCATCTGATGACTTCGGAACCTGTGCATGACGCTGAATGGGCGTTTGCCACGTACGAATCCGCGCGCCACAGGATGCCATCGCCCACGTTTCCGGCGCAGACGCTTGCCGCGGAGAATCTGGCGGAACTGGCCGGGGATTTCGATCTGTTCCTGCTGGACGCGTTCGGGGTGCTTAATCAAGGCGATCAAGTGGTGCCCGGCGCACCGGATCGCGTTGCCCAACTTAGGGCGATGGGCAAGAAAGTACTGGTGGTCTCGAACGCCTCCGGCTTTCCAAAGCCGATGCTTATGCAGAAATATCAACGCCTTGGCTTTGATTTCACGCCGGATAATGTCCTGTGTAGCCGCGAGATTCTGATCACCCGATTGATGGAAATGCCAAGAGTCCTGAACGGAGTGATCGCTTCGGACGCCTATCCACACGCAGAACTGGATGCGCTGGATTGCGTCTATCTGGCGGATGATCGGGCTGAATTTGATCGCGCGGAACGAATCGTTTTCCTTGGCGTGGCCGGGTGGAATGATGACCGGCAGGAAATGTTAGAAGCGTCATTGGCAGATAACCCAAGGCCGGTGATCGTCGGCAATCCGGATATCGTCGCGCCGCGCATTTCCGGGTTTTCCCGCGAACCGGGTTTTTTCTCGCATCATCTGGCGGACAAGACCGGGATCACGCCAGAGTTTTGCGGCAAGCCTTACGGGCCAATGTTCGAAACTGCATTGAAACAAGTCGGGCAGGGGATCGACCGGAGCCGGATTTTGATGGTGGGCGACACGTTGCAGACGGACATCCTGGGCGGTCGGGCGGCGGGTTTGAAAACCGCGCTGATCACTGGACATGGCGCTATGCGCGGTATGGATATCGGTTCCGCAATCGCGCGTTCAGGGATCGTACCGGACTATGTTATGACAAATCCGTAGGATGGGGTTTCACCCCATCGCCCCCAGCAAGTGGTGGGTTTCACCCACCCTACGGCGCGTAATCAGCCGCATTCACCGTCAATGGACGCCCCGGTAGCTCCATTTTCGTCACCACCAGATCAGCGCGCGCAATCACCCGGCCCGCGCGGATCACCGCCAGACGATGGGCGCGCAGGCGGAGCGCTTCGATCCGGTCAGTGGCCTGCAACAGCACCATGTTGGCCTTGTCGCCCTTGGCCAGCCCATAACCTTCCAGCCCCATGATCGCCGCAGAATTCACTGTTACCGCGTCAAAACACCATTCCATATCTGCCCGGCTTGAAAGTTGCCCCACATGCAGCCCCATCAAAGCCACGTCCAGCATGTCCGCCTTGCCCAGCGAATACCACGGGTCCATCACGCAATCTGACCCGAACCCAACCGTAATCCCGGCATCGCGCAACTGCGGCACCCGCGTCTGGCCCCGGCGTTTGGGATAGGTGTCATGGCGCCCCTGAAGCATGATGTTTATCAGCGGGTTAGGGATCGCATGCACCCCGGCCTCTACCATCAGCGGGATCAGTTTAGAGACATAGTAATTGTCCATCGAATGCATCGACGTCAGGTGCGAGCCGGCAACCCGGCCCTGCATCCCCAACCGCTGGGTTTCATGCGCCAATGTCTCGATATGGCGGCTCAGCGGGTCGTCGCTTTCGTCGCAATGCATGTCCACCATCAGCCCGCGATCGGCGGCAATCTTGCAGAGCTGGCGAACTGATTCGGCGCCCTGTTCCATGGTGCGTTCAAAATGCGGGATGCCACCGACGACATCCACACCCATGTCCAGCGCCCGCAGCAGGTTGGCCATTGCCGTGGGATCCCGCAGCACACCATCCTGCGGAAAGGCGACTAGTTGCAGATCAAGGTAAGGGGCGACCTGTTTGCGCACCTCTAACAAAGCCTCGACACCCTTCAGATCGTCATCGCACACATCCACATGCGACCGGATCGCGCCGATCCCCATAGACACCGCCAGATCGCAATATCGCAGGGCGCGGGCGATGATGTCGTCAACGCTTTGGATTGGTTTTAGCTCTCCCCACAGGGCGATGCCTTCCAGCAAAGTACCCGACACATTCATGCGTGGGGTGCCAAGCGACAAGGTGGCGTCCATGTGGAAATGTGGGTCTACAAAGGGCGGAGAGACCAGATAACCGGTGGCATCAATCACCTCATGCGCCTGCGCCGAGATGCCCGGTTCAACAGCCGCGATGGTGCCATCTGCGCAGGCAATATCCACGCCGGTACGCCCATCGGGCAGGGTGGCATTCTTGACGATCAGATCGAACATCTTAGCGTTGTCCTTTGAACCACGGTGTCAGCAAAGCGCGCGGATAGTCAGCCTTTCGCGCCACGATCACAAGGGCGATGATCGACAGGATATAGGGGGCCATCAGGAATATCTGCCCCGGTACCAGCGCGCCAACATCAGTGGTTTGCAACCGTACCTGAAACGCATCAAACGCACCGAATAAAAGCGCGCCCAGCAACGCCTTGCCCGGGCGCCAACTGGCAAAGATCACCAGCGCGATAGAAATCCAGCCCCGCCCGTTGACCATGCCGAAAAAGAACGCATCAAACGCCGACATGGTCAGAAACGCGCCGCCCAGCGCCATCAACGCCGACCCCGCCACCACCGCGCCAATGCGAAGGCCGTAGACCGACAACCCTTGCGCATCTACGCTGTCGGGATTGTCGCCAACCGCCTTGAGGGCGACGCCAAGCGACGAGCGTTCCAGCACATACCAGACCAGCGCCACCATCCCCAAAGCCAACCACGTCATCGCCGTTTGTTGGAACAAAACAGGGCCTACAAACGGCAAATCGGACAAAACCGGGATATCCAGCGCGCGAAATGGTTCTATGCGCGGCGGTGAGGATACATTGGGCAATGCCGTGCGGTAGATGAAATAGCTGGAAGAGGTTGCAAACAGAGTCACCCCAAGGCCGGACACATGTTGCGACAGGCCCAAAGGCACCGTCAGAATGGCGTGGATCAGGCCAAAGAACCCACCTGCGAGGGCTGCGACCAGAACGCCTCCCCACAGGCCAGCGCCGGCCCAAACGGCAAGCCAACCGGCCATGGCACCAGCCACAAAGATGCCTTCGATGCCAAGGTTCAGAACGCCCGATTTCTCGCACAGCAGCGCGCCAAGCACCCCGAATATCAGCGGTGTTGCGATGCGTAAACTCGCTGCCCAGAAGCTGTCGGATAGCAGGATTTGCAGGATATCCATTACGACGCCCCCTTGGCCGGTTCGCCGAAACTGATGCGGTATCGCGCGACAAAGCCACCGATCAGCACGCATAACAGCGACATAGACACCACCAGATCGGCCAGGTAAGACGACACCCCCATCGCCCGGCTCATGCTGTCAGCCCCGACAAACACCGACGCGATGAACAACGCCGCCAACACCACGCCCGCCGGGGACAGGCCCGCCAGCATAGCCACGACAATACCCGTATAGCCAAAACCGGGCGATATGTCGGCGGTCAGATACCCTTTGAGACCGGCAACTTCGCTGACCCCGGCCAGCCCGGCCAACCCTCCAGAAATGATGGCCACGGAAAACAGCGACCGGTTGACGCCAATCCCCGCATGACGGGCCGCAGCGGCGTTTTCACCCACCGCGCGCAGCCGAAACCCCCAGACCGAACGCGCCAACATGAATTGCGCGATTGCCGCCACCACCAGTGCCAGTATCAGACCCGAATGCACCCGCATTCGCGTTATTAGGGTCGGAAACATGCCTTGATCGAGGATTGGCGCGGATTGCGGCCAGCCAAGGCCCATCGGGTCTTTCAAAGGCCCTTCCAGCATCATTTGTAGGAAAATCAGGATCACGAAGTTCAACAACAGCGTGGTGACGACTTCATCCGCGCCAAACCGGGTTTTTAACAGGGCAGGCACCGCCATTCCCGCAGCACCGGCCGCCGCGCCAAAGATGATGATGGTCGGCAACAGGAAAATCCCCGGAATATCCAGCACGCCGGTACCGATGGCGACGGCGGCCATTGCGCCAAGGTACAACTGCCCTTCGGCTCCGATGTTCCAAAGCCGCGCGCGAAACGCGAGAGCGGCGGCGAGACCGGTAAATATCAGCGGCGTGGCGCGGGTCAGCATTTCTGAAAACGCAAACATCGACCCGAATACGCCGCGAAACATTTCGACATAAGCGGGGGCAATAGGAGCGCCGGCAAAGGCCAGCGGAATCGCCGCCAGCGCAAGGGCGACAACGGCGGACAACACAGGAATGCCCACCGTCATCAGCCGTGGCGGGGCGTTGCGGGGTTCAATTCTGATCATATGTTTTCTCCGGCCATCATCAGGCCAATTTCCTGACGGTCACGGGTGCCCGCCTCGTGTAATTGTCCGTCGTGAATGACCATGATGCGGTCGGCCAGCCCCAGCACTTCGTCCAGATCTTCCGAAATCAGAACGATGCCGGCACCGCGCGCGCGCGCCTCTAACAGACGCCGCCCGACCTCGGCGGCGGCCCCCATGTCAAGGCCGCGCGTGGGTTGGTTGGCAAGGATCAGGCGCGGGCCCTGTTCGAACACGCGCGCAAGGATCAGTTTCTGGATATTGCCGCCCGACAGCAAACGCGCGGGGGCCTGCGCACCCGGACCGCGCACATCGTATTCTTTCACCAGCCGATCGGCATTGGCGTTGATCGCAGCCCGGTTCAGCAAGCCGTGCGATTGGATATCATCGTCGTCAAGCCGTTCGATCACCATGTTCTCGGCCACGCTCATCGCGCCGATGATGCCGTCGTGGTGGCGGTCCTCGGGGATGCGACCCACCCCGGCGCGGATCATGGCGCGCGGGTCGGGACGGGAGATTTCGGTGCCATCAATGATGATTTTCCCGCCATTAGCCCTGCGTAGACCCGATATCAGCCCGGCCAGCGCGGATTGTCCGTTGCCGGAAACCCCGGCGATGCCCAGAACTTCGTGGGCGTGAACCGTCAGGTTGATTTTGCTAAGACTATCGCGTTTTGAGTGGCCGCGCACCGACACATCGGCCAGTTGCAAGACTGGCGCGCCCGGCTTCATCGTCWCGCGGGCGGTCACGGGGGTATCGGCCCCGACCATCATCCGGGCAATCACCTTTTCATCAGCGTCGGCGGTGGCGATTTCACCGACCTTGACGCCATGACGCAGCACCGCGATGCGCTGCGAAAACGCCAAAACTTCGCGCAGCTTGTGGCTGATGAARATCACCGAMAGCCCSTSRGCRGTCATCGCGCCGATRTTTTCAAACAGYGCRTCKGCCTCTTGCGGRGTMAGCACGGCRGTKGGTTCATCCAGAACCAATATGCGGGCGTCACGGTACAGCGCCTTGAGGATCTCGACCCGTTGGCGTTCACCCACCGACAGACGCCCCACGCGGGTATCCAAAGGCGCGACCAAACCGGAACGCGCCATGATGCCGTTGATCTTTTTGCGCGCGCCCGCACGGTCCCGGCGCAGACGCAACAGCGGCTCGGCCCCCAGAATGATATTGTCCAGCGCGCTCAGGTTTTCCGCCAGGGTGAAATGCTGATGCACCATGCCAATTCCGGCGGCCAGCGCGGCCTGCGGATGGCCAAGCGGCAAGGCGCGCAACACGCCATCCTCGCCCGCCACCTGCACATCGCCCGCGTCGGGCATGTAGTGGCCAAACAGCATGTTCATCAGCGTGGTTTTGCCCGCGCCGTTTTCACCCAGCAGGGCCAGGACTTCGCCGCGATTAAGATCCAGATCGACCCTATCATTGGCCAATACGGTGCCAAACCGCTTGGTCAGGCCATTCAGGGAAAGGACTTTTTGCATGTTCATATGTTTAGGCGGGCCGGCATGACACCGGCCCTTTCCTTGTTACTTGTCCGATACGGGACGTTCGTCATTGACGTTGACCCGGAACAGACCTTCCATGATCTCGGATTGGTATTCCTTGACCTTGGTAACCGTCTCGGCAGGGATCAGTGATTCATCCATCACCAGCGATCCGCCGCCAAATCCCATGAACGAATACTGACCGTAATCCGCCGCCTGAAAGGTGCCGGCGGCGACATTGGCGATGGCCTTGTCGATGGTCGGCTCCATATGCCACAGCGCCGAGGCAAGGATGGTGCTGGGATAATCGCCCGAGGTGTCGACCACGTTGCCGACCGCCTTCATGCCACGTTCAACCGCCGCGTCCGAGACGCCAAAGCGTTCGGCAAACATCACGTCCGCGCCCGCATCCATCATCGCAAAGGCGCTTTCTTTGGCCTTGGGCGGGTCATACCAACTGTCGAGGAAGTTCACGAGGAACCTGACATCCGGGTTCACTTCGCGCGCGCCTTCCATAAAGGCGTTCATCAGCCGGTTCACTTCGGGGATCGCATAGCCGCCGACCATGCCGATGATGTTGGTCTTGGTCGCGCCACCCGCAACCATGCCGGACAGGTAGGATGGTTCGTGAATCCAGTTGTCGAACACCGAGAAATTCGGCCCAACCGGCCCAAATGATGACCCCATCAGGAATGCCGTTTCCGGATAATCCTTGGCCACCTTGCGTGCCGCGCGTTCCAGTCCGAAGACCTCTCCGACGATCAGTTGCACACCGGATTCAGCGTATTCGCGCATTACCCGTTCGTAATCGGTATTGGCGACGTTTTCCGAGAACACGTATTCGATGTCGCCACGATCCTTGGCCGTGTTCAGCGCCTGGTGAATCCGGCTGATCCACTGCTGTTCCACCGGCAACGTGTAAATCGCCGCCACCTTGATGCTTTGGGCCAGTGCAGCCCCCGCCGATAACGCCAGCCCGCTTGCCGCCACAGCCGCGATCATCAGCCGCCTTGAAATACTTCCTGTACGTTTCATTTCGTCCCCCCTGTTATTGGATGGCTATTTGTCGTCTGATTTTGACCATTTGGTCAATCTTTTTCTCGCCGGGAAAGGCAAAGGGGCAGCAACCCACGTCAAACAGGCGTGAAAACCACTCTTCGGGGTGACGCAAAATGAATAGTAATCCTGACCCAAGTTCGACATCATCAATCAGGCACAGGCTGACAGATCGGACTTCACTATGACCGCGCGCGACGCAATTGCCGACCTTTCTATCCGTATGGGGCAATCAATCATCGGTCAGGTCGATGTGATCGAACGGCTGATAATCGGCTTGCTGGCCAATGGTAACCTGCTGATCGAAGGGTTGCCGGGGCTGGCCAAGACCCGCGCGGTCAAGGCGATGGCAGATAATCTGGACGCGCAGTTCAGCCGGATTCAGTTCACCCCCGACCTGCTGCCCTCGGACGTGACCGGCACCGAAGTCTTTACCCAATCTGATCAAGGCGGCACGTTCCGGTTCGATCCCGGTCCAATATTTGCCAATATCGTTCTTGCCGACGAAATCAACCGCGCCCCGGCCAAGGTGCAGGCCGCCCTGCTTGAGGCGATGGAGGAACGACAGGTCACCGTCGCCGGCACCACCCACAAAATGGAGCCGCTGTTTATCGTCATGGCGACGCAAAACCCAATCGAACAAGAGGGCACATATCCGTTGCCCGACGCCCAGATGGATCGGTTTCTGATGCATGTGAACATCACCTATCCCCCGGTAAGAGGACGAGGTGAAAGTGATCCAACTGGTCCGTCGCGAGGAAATCGCCGCCATTTCCCGCGCGGGAAAGACCAAAAAGGACAAACCCGCCACCATCCCGCAAGACGCGGTGTTTGCCGCGCGTGACGAAATCGGCCAGATCCACGTTTCCGACGCGATGGAGCGTACATGGCCGATCTGGTCTACGCCACCCGCACGCCAGAGACCCTAAGCGGCGAACTTGCGGCGTGGATCGAGGTCGGTGCCAGCCCGCGCGCGTCGCTGGCGCTGGACAAATGCGGACGCGCGCATGCCTGGCTTAAGGGGCGCGATTACGTGGACCCGCAGGATATCCGCGCCGTGGTGCATGACGTTTTCCGCCACCGCCTGACCCTGAGCTTTGAGGCGCAGGGCGACGGCGTGGACGTCGACCGCGTCACCGACGAGATCGTCAAACTGGTGGCCTTGCCCTGATCGGAGCGATTCATGGCACAGACCGACAACACCCCCCACGACCCGCGCATTCATGTGGATGGCGCGCAACTGCGCCGCCTTGGTCCGGCGTCGCGGGCGTTGTCATTGCTGCCGCGTCAGCCTGCGCGCTCTATCCTCAATGGGCGTCACGCGTCGCGGTTGCGCGGGCGGGGACTGAACTTTGAGGAATTGCGCGGCTACCTGCCCGGCGACGATGTGCGCGCCATTGACTGGAAGGTCACCGCCCGCACTGGCGAGCCGTACGTGCGGGTCTATACCGAAGAACGTGACCGCCCCGCCTTGTTGCTGGTCGATCAACGCATGTCGATGTTCTTTGGCAGTCGGGTCTATATGAAATCGGTTATCGCCGCCGAGGCTGCCGCTATTGCCGCGCATCGGGTGTTGGGGCAAGGCGACCGGGTGGGCGGCATCGTGTTTGGCGATGCGGTCATCGCTGAACATAAACCGCAACGCCGTCCTGCGGCTCTGCACCGCCTGTTAGGGTCGATTTCTGATGCCAATGGGGTGCTGAATGCAGGGGCGCAGGTATCCGAGGCGATTGCGATCAACGACGTGTTACGCGCCGCCGTCAGGATTGCGCGGACCAATACACTGGTGATGGTGTTTTCCGATTTCGACGGGCTGGACAGCGATAGTGAACGCCTGCTGCGGCACCTGTCGCAAGCGGGCGATCTGATCCTGTTTCATGTGGCGGATGTGGCCGGAACCGCCGCCTTGCCGGACAATCTGGCGATGACAGTTTCGGATGGGCACATGCAGGCGGAACTGGACACAAGCGACAGCACCAACCGCGCCCGGCTGGATGCGGCGATTGGCGGGCGGCTGAACGAGTTGATGGCGTGGTCGCGCAAATACGCCTTTCCAGTGGTGCCCCTTGGCACCGAAACCCCGGCGCTGACACAGATGATGCGGCTGTTCGGCCACCAAAGGCCAGCGAGATGAGCACACATCTGACCGGCAAAAACCTGATCGACCTGCTGGATATGTTAGAGCCGGTGCCCGAACCAACGCCCGTTTCCCTATGGCCGCAAACACCGGGTTGGCTGGTGCTGGGTTTGATCCTGTTGGCGCTGCTGGTTTGGGGACTGCGGGCCATTTGGATGCGTCACCATGCGCGGGCCTACC
Source organism: Paracoccaceae bacterium (assembly GCA_002400675.1). GTDB lineage: Bacteria > Pseudomonadota > Alphaproteobacteria > Rhodobacterales > Rhodobacteraceae > NVQY01. Next base: position 25,049 of record NVQY01000011.1, read on the forward strand.
GGCGTGCGGCGCTGGCCGAACTGGCACAGACCGGCAACGACGCAGCCCGGATTGCGACCCTGTTGCGCCGGGTTGCGCTGGCCGGGTATCCGCGCCGGGATGTGGCCGGGCTGACCGGCGCTGGGTGGTTGGCGTTCCTTGATCAAAGCTATGGGGGCTCTGGATTTTCCGGTCCCGTCGGTCAGGTGTTGTTGACCGCGCCCTATCGGCAATCCGCCCCTGACGCCGCACTTGGCGATCTGGCGCGCGACTGGATCACCATGCACCGACAGGCGCGCCCGTGATGGTGTCACTGGCATATCCGTGGCTGCTTTTGCTGTTGCCGCTGCCTTGGCTGGTCTGGCGCTTTGCCCCGCCGCATCGCAATCGTGTGCCGGCAATCCGCATTCCGTTCTTTCGCCACCTGACGGACTCTGCCGGGATCGAGGCGCGTCAGGGGGCCGTGGTTCTGCGCCGCTCGTGGTTTCAGATGGGGGTCGCGATTGCCGTCTGGGTGTTGCTGGTGGCGGCGCTGGCACAACCGGAACGGCTGGGTGAACCGGTGGTGATAGAGACCGCCGCGCGGGATGTGGTGCTGGCGCTGGACCTTTTCGGGTCGATGGATGCGCGCGATTTCAAAGGGCCAGAGGGCGAACCAGTGCAGCGGCTTGAGGCGGTCAAGGAGGTGATGCGTCAGTTTATCACGGATCGCGATGGCGACCGCATGGCGATGATCATCTTTGGCACGCGGGCCTTTGTGCAGGCACCGTTCACCGAAGACCTGCAAAGCCTGAATGGATTCCTTGATCAATCGGTGGTGGGCATGGCGGGGCCAAATACTGCGCTTGGCGATGCCATCGGCCTTGGCATCCGCACGTTCGAGGGGTCGGACGTCGATCAGCGCCTGATGATCCTGCTGTCGGATGGGGCAGATACCTCTAGCCGCATGACCCCGATCAACGCCGCCGCGCTGGCGGCGGATCGTGATGTGGTGATCTACACCATCGGCGTGGGCGACCCCGAAGGGTCCGGCGAAGACCGGGTTGATCTGGGCGCGCTTGAGGATATTGCGGGGCGCACCGGCGGCAAGTTTTTCTTTGCTGGGGACACAGGCGCGCTGGAACAGGTTTACGCCGAGATCGACAAGCAAAACCCCCGCGCCGTGGAAACGATCAGCTTTCGACCGTCCGAGACTCTGACGCATATCCCGCTTGGGCTGGCGTTGTTGATCGGGTTGGCCGGCATCATCGCGCTGCATCTGGGCAACCGGCGGGGGCTGGCATGATTGAGTCGCTGCAATTCTTCCACTTTCTGCGCCCCTTCTGGTTGTTGGTGCTGCCGCTGGTGGCATGGATGTGGTGGCTGATCCGCCCCCACCGGACGGGGCGCGCGGCCTTGCCTGAAATGATTGCCCCGCATCTGGCCGCCGCGTTGCAGGTTGGCTTAGACGGGCGCAGGCGCATCCTGCCGATTGACGGCGTGGCCTTGGGGTTGATGGTACTGGCTGTGGCCGGGCCTGCGTGGACCCGGATGCACAACCCGCTGATCGCCGATACAGCGCCTTTGGTGGTGGCGCTGAAGGTGACCGATAGCATGATGAGCGCCGATCTGGCCCCCACCCGACTTGATCGCGCACGGTTCAAAGTGCTGGACCTGATCGCCGCCCGCGCAGGCGCGCGCACCGCATTGATCGCCT
>NVQY01000012.1 GCA_002400675.1 Paracoccaceae bacterium
GTCACCGGCCCCGCCGTTCAGGGTATCCTTGCCGCCCAGACCGGTCAGGGTGTTCGATTGGGCATCCCCGGTTAGCGTGTCGCCAAAACCCGATCCGCTCAGGTGTTCAATCCCGTCAAAGGTGTCACCGTTGGCCTCTCCACCAGTGCCAAGACCGGTCTCCAGGTTGGCGGTAACACCCCTGGTCGCGGTTCCATAGCTTGCGGTGTCTGCGCCAAGGCCACCCAACAACTTGTCCGCCCCGGCACCGCCGTCAAGGATGTCGTCGCCATCGCTGCCCGACAGGGTATCCGCGCCCTTGCCACCAAACAGGGTGTCGTCACCGGTCAGACCTTCGATCTTGTTGGCCCCGTCGCCACCGATCAGACGGTCGTCATACAGCGTGCCGACGATGTCCTCCATGTTGAACATATTAACAATCTCGGATGAGGTCGCGCCGAGGTTCTTGGCATAGCCGGCGGCACCGGACATATCGACCAGAACCCCGGTACCCAGTTTCGAAAAGTTGGCCGTGTCAATGCCATCATCACCGGCCCAGATGTCGAAACCGCTGGTGTAGGTAAAGATGTCATCGCCGCCCAGACCCTGCAAACGATCGTTGCCGGCCCCGCCGCTAAGCAGGTTGGCGAGTTCGTTGCCCCGCAGCCGGTCATCATTGGCCGACCCGATGGCGTTTTCGATATCCAGCAACGGCGCAATGACAATCACCTCCGGCGTGCCCAAAGTCCAGCTGGACGCCCTCCCGGTCATTGCCGTCGCCCCACTGCTTGCCAGATTCACGTCGACGCCAAAGCCGTAGCCAGAGAAATCAAGCGTGTCGCTGTCGCCGCCGCCATAGATCGCTTCAAACCCGTCGACATAGACAAACAGGTCGTCGCCCAGAAGGCCCCAAACAGAATCGCTGCCTTTGCCGCCGATCAGAATGTTGCTTCCATCGTCGCCGGTCAGAACGTCGTTAAAGGCGCTCCCGCGCAGAATTTCGACCTGGGTTACCGTGTCGTTGCCGTCTCCGGTTTTCATGTTAAAGGTCACGCCAGTCGCGTGATCAGAAAAGTCGATCACATCAGTCCCGGCCCCGCCGTCATAGACGTTGTTGCTCTCGAATGATGCATCCACGCCGATCGCGCCGACAAGGGTATCGTTGCCGTCACCGCCAAACAGTTGATCGTCATATCCGGGAGTTGCCGTGGCGCCGCCGTCCAGCAGGTCGTTGCCCTTGCCACCGAAAAAGCGGTTATCCAATGTGGACCCGATCAGGTGATCGTCGTAATCCGAACCAATAACCCGGTTGACGCTTTCCAGCGACATCAGCGTGCGCAACCCGGTACCGGTCGGCATGGTCGTGCCATCTGCGGTCTGGGCACCGTCGGTGCGGCTGACATCGACGCGTACGGCAAAATCAACCAGCTCAAAGCTTACCATGTCGCGGCCGCCGGCAGCCTTGTAAGTGTCGAACCCGCCAACATAAAGGTAGTGGTCAGTGTTTGAACTGCCGTTGATCGTGTCGTCGCCAAGTCCACCGATAATGTATTCGATATCGCGGTACTTGTCGTTGCCCACCTCGACCCCGGTCACGTTGTGCTGAAGCATGTCGACCACGATACCTTGCGTGGTTGTGGCATAAGACAAACCGTCCCAATCCTTGCGGTCGTCGTCAGTGCCACCATAGTAGAAATCGGTGCCGCCACCCTCGCCGCCGATAATGAGATCGTCGCCTTTATCCCCAAAGACCCAGTCGTCGCCAGCACCGCCGGTCAGGATGTCGTCATTGATCCCGCCCCTGAGATCGTCATCGCCGGCACCACCATACAGCAGGTCGTTGCCAGACTTGCCAAATATCTTGTCGTCACCACCGCCGCCAAAAAGAATCTGTCCATCGTCGCCGCCATACAGCACGTCATTCATGTCGGTGCCGATGGCCCCTTCGATGCCCGACAGAATATCGCGGTCGCCAAAGGTGTCCACGGCAAACTCTCGTCCGAACCGTTGCAAATCAACGGTGACCCCCAGAGTGCCGGTTTCACTGCCGTAATCGACAAAATCCAGCCCCGCACCGCCGGACAGGATATCTGCCCCTGCCCCGCCAATCAGAACATCGTCTCCGGTTGCGCCTTCCAGTTGATTGACGCCGGCCGTACCGATCAACTTGTCGTCGAAAATCGACCCAAGAACGTTTTCGATACCGGACAGTTGCGCGATCTTCTGGCTGCCCCCTTCGGGCAAGGCCATGTTCACCGCCCCTGTGTCGCGCAGATCAACCGTAACCGCAGCAATGGCGTTGCTGAAATCGGCCGAATCGCTGCCGGTGCCGCCTTCGAACGTGTCGAGACCCCCGGAATAGACCAGCACATCGTCATCCGCCCCACCATCAAGGGCGTCGTTGCCCAACCCACCACTAAGCAAGTCCCGCCCGGCACCACCTTGCAGGATGTCGTTGCCGTTATCGCCCGAAAGGAAATCATCGCCCGATCCACCTATCAGGGTGTCCTTGCCAATGCCGCCGAACAGTTGATCATTGTCCGCGCCACCATCAATCGTATCATTGCCGCGCAGACCGATCAGCAGATCGTTGCCCGCACGCCCCGAAATCGTGTCATCACCACGATACCCACTCAGCAGATTGTCAAACTGGTTGCCCAGCATCACATCGGCCAGTTCGGTGCCATAGACGTTCTCGATTGAGACCAGCAGGTCTTCCTTTTCACCGGTAACAAGCGCGGTAAAGCCTTCAAGGTCAAGTTTCAGACTCTTGCCGGCACTGTAGAACGATACGCTGTCGGTCCCGGCACCGCCATCAAACAGGTCGCCGCCACCGCTAAAGTAATACGCGTCATCACCGCCGAACCCGCGAAAGACATCGGCCTTGCCGGTGCCGTCAGTTACGATTTCAGAGGTATCATCGCCAAGGAAAACGCGCCCTACTGGTCGCGCCCCTGCGGCGGTTGCGCCAAGGCCGGTAAAGTCTTTGGTAAAGGTGCCATCGGTGGTTTCAAAGATAAAGTTCAGGCCAACCGTGTCATTTTTGGCAAAATACCCCAGCACCCGGACTGTGTTGATCCCCTTGCCAATGATCAGGTCGATTCCGTCCAGTGAGAACGTCAGATCGCTTTGCGCATAAGCGGTAAAGACGATCTTTGAATTCCCCGTGGTCTCGCCAAATATAATGTCCTTGCCGAAATCAGCATCAAAGACATAAACATCCGACCCGGCCCCACCAGAGATGAAATCGTTTCCGGCCCCGCTTAGCAGGGCATCGTTGCCGCCGCCGCCAAACATCACACCCTGAGAGCTGCCGCCAACCAGCACGTCGTTGGCTTCGCTGCCCGACATCAGGGTTTCCTCGATATTGCTGTACTTCAGCGAATTGGCCCCATGCGTGACCACGATATAAGCCGCCGTCGTCGCCGCATAGAAGCTGGCGAAATCACTAAGGCTGGGGGTGCCGGCGATCATTGACAGGTCCGGGAATAACTGCGTGTCGCCCGCGTCGAACACGGCAACGGTCATGGCGTCGGTACGCCCCGAAATCGTCACCGTATCGCCGGTACCCGCGCCGCCATCAAAGACATCGTTGCCATAGGTATGTTCGAAAATGTCGTTACCGGCTTCGCCAAAGAAGTGGTCATTGCCCGCGCCGCCAACCAGATGATCGCGCCCACCGCCCGCATAAACCGTATCGTCCTGATCGCCGCCCAGAACCACATCATTGCCATCACCCAAAAGCAGGTGAAAGCGTTCGAAATCGGCAATCTTCGTGCCCTGACCGATGTCATAGCCTTCGCCGGAATTGGAGTTGCCGTTGAACGTCAGTTTCTGGCTGAACGCCCGGAAATCACCGACAAACAGGTCGCCATCGCCAACGCTTTCGCCGCCGGTGTAGGCAGTTCCGTTCTGGAACACGACAATTTCGTTGAAGTCGTCCGTCCCGGCAATATCGACGCTTTCAATCTCGGTATAGGTGACATGGGTCAGCGACGCGTCATCGCGGTTACTAAGATTGCCCGGCTGGCTGTTATAATACTGCCAGATCACCGCGGTCTGGGAATTCTCCGCCAACTGTTGCAGCACATCCCGGTTGCTGTCGGCCCATACCGCGCCATTCTTGCTGTTGACCAGAACGACGCCGTTGGCATCCTTTATAATGATCTTGGAATCGTACGTCCCACCGGTCAGAATCAGGTTGTCGTTCTCGTCCGTAACCTGAACCAATCTGCCGTTTTGGTAATAGTTGCCGACATCAGTGCCGCCGACGATGTAATCATAGCCAAAGGAATCCCAGATCATCTGGTCGCTGCCCTGACCGCCATCAAGGAAATCGTTGCCGCCGTTGCCGATCAGAACGTCATTGCCACCGCCGCCGACAAAGAAATCGCTAAGCTTGCCACCGGACATCAGATCGAACCCGGAACCACCCAGAATCCGCGCCTGTTCGATCCCCTCAAGGTAGATGCCATTTGCCAGCCAGTAGCCGTCAGATTCGCCGGGGGCCGTGTCGTCGATGATCTGGAATTCGATACCAGTGTCCTGATCGCGGAAGTCGGCAACAAACGTGTCCTGATCTCTGCCCGTTAACGATTCGCCGCCGATGTAGGTTGACCCGCCCTGATACACGAGAATGTCGCTGTTTCGATCTGAGCCGATGACGTTGACCGCTTCGATCCCAGAGAAATTGACCGTGCTGCGGCCACCATCGGTAATTCCAACACTTGCCGCCAGCTTTAGCTTGTCCATGAAATCTATCACAAGATCGCGGGCGTACGGGGTGGTCGACAACTGAAGGCTGGGGCTTAGAGCGATGACATCGCCAACCGTATTATACAGCTTGTAAGAAATCCCCGAAAACGCGCTAGGGTCGTAATTCTCTTCGCCGCCGTTGACCGGCGTTGCAAAGGCCCCGACATACAGCGTGTCAAAACCGTTGCCACCCTCAATCCGGTCGTCCCCGTTACCCTGCCACAAAAAGGCATCGTCGCCGTTGCCGCCCTTCAACGTATCCGCGGCAGTGTCGAAACCGCCATACAGGAAATCGTTACCGTCGCCGCCGTCGATGTAATCGTCCAATGCCCCGCCCGAGATCAGATCAGCGGTGTCAGAGCCGCGCACATGCAACCGTTCAAAATTCTCGATCGTGGTGGCACCGTAATAGGACACCGGCGCAGGAAGTGTCGGGTCAAGCGAATTCAGGCGGATATTCACGCTGGTAGGGGTGCTGTCGTAGGTGGCAAAAAAGGAAAAGTCAGCCGCGAACGTGTCGATTCCGGCACCGCCATCATAGGTGCTTCCGTTCACATAGAAAACCAGATCGTCACCGCCGCCTGTGCCGCCGCCCTTGCCATCCACACCGTTGGCGTCGGTGATGACATTGATATGTTCAATGTCTTTTGCAACTTCGATCCGGCCTTGGTTCGGGCCGCCGTTCAGCAGCAGGTAATGCTCTGGGGCGTACTGGGCAAATAGGTTGTTGTCGTCCAGAACGCCGAAATTGGCGAAATAGTCGATGTTCACCAGATCCAGATATTGCGCAATATGCGTCTGGGCCGCATCCGCGCCAATGCCGTTGCCGCCGAAATAATAATCCGGGGTGCCGCTGAAAAAGTCGCCGAACATGTCCCACCGCAGGCCCTGTTCACCGGATTGAACGTATAGGTAATCGACACCCTCGCCGCCAAAGATGTAATCGGTAAATCTGACGGTTGGCAAAGCCACATTACCCATTTCGACAATAACCGTGTCGCGCCCCTTGCCCAGACGGACATAATCGTCGGATGTGTCCGTGGCACCAGTTAACGCTGATGTCGATGCGGTATTCTCGACCCAGTTTTTCAGGCGCACGATGTCGTCGCCATCCCCGGTCAGAAAGGCGTCGGATCTTACGCTGCCAACCAGATAGTCGTCGCCCGAGCCGGTTTTCAGGTATACGGCTTCGACATTGCGAACCACGATACTTGAATCCGCGCCGTTTGGGTTGACGTTTGTCAGGGTAACACCGCCCTTGGTGCTGGCAAGCAGGTCGTTCTCTTCATCTACGCTTTTGGCCAGATCCCAGAAAATACCGTCAGTAAAGAAACTAAGATCAGCGATGAACACGTCGTGGCTGCTGCCTAAGTTGCCGCCCCCGTCAAAAAAGCTGCCGCCCTGATCGTCCTTGCCCTGCTGATAGAAATACACGATCGTATCGCCATGATCGTTACCGATGAAATCGATCACGTTTTCGGTCTCGATGTATTTTCCGGCGTTGGTGTAGCGGATCGTATCGACATCCTTGATCCGGGTAAGTGCCTGATATTTAACGTCCAGTGAACTGTAGGACCATACGTTGGAGAACAGCTCAAATTTGCTAACGACACCGTTGAAGTAGCCGGAAACAAGGGTCGGGGAGATCACGGGGGTACCGTTCGAGACCGGGCTGGGACCAACCAGAACGCGGCTTCCGTCGCCATGGTTCAGTTTGACCTGCGCGTCAAATCCGGCCGACCACGCGTAAAGCGCAGGCGTCGCCTGCCCCGTAAGATCGACGACAAGTTGGTCAAACTGGGTCGAAGGATGCACAAGGGAAAACCCGGACTGGTCGTATTTGTCCAACAACGCCTGAACCTGTTGGTAGGATTCTTCGAAATAGGCGTAAAGATCGTTTTCGAACGAGGCATTCTCGGGATCCCAACCTGATGGTGCCAGACGGTCCTCGACGTAAAATACCGAATAGACGTCGGTCTGGACGCCAAACACCGACCCGTCGATGCTGAATTTCTCTTCCCAGGTGCCGCCCAACTGTGTCCCGGACGACTTGATTATATCCTCGTCATACAACGCATCGAATCCGGCCAGTTTCTTGCCAAAAACAGAGACCTCGCCCTCAAGAATCTTGACGTTGAAATAGGCATCAAGGTCAATACTTGCCTGATGGGTGGCCGTGGCGGAATCCACCGTATAGGTGGCCGTGATGTTGGTTGTCCCGTAATTCGAGTTGGGGGATTCCAGATACAAAATATCGCCCAGCTTGCCATTGGCGACGCTGCCATTGTCAGCCAGCAGAGAGATGTTGATGTTGGGCAGGCCGGTTTCCGGGTCCGTGATGTCAACGGTAAAATCCTCAGAAACACTCAGGCCCAGACCAGCCGTCAGATCGACAACCGTCAGGCTGATATTTGCCAGACTGTCGGGAATTGACAAACCACCGTCGATCGAGGCCCAGTTCAGCAGGTTTCCTTCCCAAAAGACTGTCTTCTCCAACCCTTTGACAATTGCCTGGGTGTTCGGTTCCGGGATCATGCTCGCCAGTTTCAGCAGCATGGCATCCACGTCGCCTTCGATGCCGGTAAAGCGGGTTTCCGAAGTGCCACGGGCCGTCACCGCGCCGGTCCCCTTGGCCGACCCTTCGGTATTCGCGCCGGTCGGCGTTCTCAGGAAGAATTCGAAATAGTCTTTGATGCCGGGTATGTTAGGGCGAAACTCTTCGTCGCCTGCGCCTTGCTCGAACAGGGTCAGTACATGATGTTCGTCAAAGAAAGAGATATTGGAGCGGCTGAATTCGTCAATATCCGTGCCCCAGGACGTGAAGGGAACACCGATCCAAGGGATTGGCCCATCAATAAAGAATTTCCGGATACCTGCCGAAAAGTCGATTATCAGGTCGATACCCGATACAGCGGCCGGGTCCTGATCTACATCGGGATCAGTGTTGAAACCAACTGTGCTGACCTCGCCTTTGACAATATCAAAGTCGGTAAAGTCGAATTTCATCATCGCGCCCGCGCGTTGATCCAACGGCGTGCCCGGGGCATAGGCTGGCATGATGACGGCATTGGGCAGCCCGACATCGACATCGATCTGATACTCGGCGTCCCATGTTCCTGTGGTTCCCAGTTCGACCCAGGCGCGGATGCCGAAACTGGCATTAAGATAGACCGAAAGGCTGGCTTCCAGCACAAATATATCAAAATCAAAAAGCGTGAATTCGTCGATATTAACTGAGGCGACCATGCTATCGCCGGTATCAATGCGCCGTGTCGATGTATCGTAATACAGCTGCTGATTGGTCGCTGAAAATGTCAGCGACGTGCTCTGGATAGCCATTTTTATCTTCCCCAAGGAAATATGCAAAATAATTGCACCAAATGGGCATAGAAACAGTTTCAGGTCAAACTAATTGGCAAAATGTGGTTGAGGAATGTCTGTTTAACGCCTCGGCTTGGCCTGATGTTGGTCTTGGGTGTCACATGCCGTCAGGTGGTATGGCTGTTTCCTGAACGCTTCCGGCTTGCACCTGTATACGGCCCGTCCGTCAGGCGGCGAGAGTTCCCATTTTCCAGTCTTGTGGGATGCGGTTGTTCTCGGCGTGGTCAGAGTGCCTGTTCCCGGCCTCCCACAGCACCGAATGATAGCACTCACCACCCTGATATAATGTTTCACATTCGCGGCTATACGGCGACCATGTTGCAGACCCATGCCGCGCTCAACCCGGACACTGTCAGCATCATTCTGGTCAAGCTGGATGAGGCTGAAAAGCACTGCCGCCCGTAAACGGTATGTAAAGGGCGATTTCGGCTTGCCAGATTGCCACGCCCAAAAGCCTGTAACACATTGCTATTATTAGAAGAAAAGTGGTGGACCGAGAGGGATTCGAACCCCCGGCACCCTGATTCGTAGTCAGGTACTCTATCCAGCTGAGCTATCGGTCCACTTCTGGACAGGCATGTAGCCATAGCGCCCGACCTTTGCAACCCAAAAATCACAGCTAAAGCGTGCCGTCCCCCTTGGGCAGGCATATTTCGAAACAGGTGCCTTGCGCATCCGTATGTTTCAGCTCCAGCGTTCCGCCGTGGCCGCGCACCAATTCAGCCGATATGGCCAGCCCCAGACCAGACCCACCTTTGCGCGCGCCGCCCTGAAACGGCATGAACAAATGCTCTTTCGCGCGGGCCGGCAATCCGGGGCCGGTGTCCTTGACCGTGATCCACCAGGCATCGTTGTCTTCGCTGGCCGAAACCGTAATTGTTCCCGGTTTGCCGACAGCCGAGATCGCCTGGCGGGCGTTGCGCACCAGATTCATGATCACCCGGAACAGTTGTTCGGGATCAGACCGCAGGGACAGCTGCGGCGGGATATCCTGGGTCAGGGTTACGCAATCGGACTGATCCGCCAGTTGTTCGCTGTCGATCACGTCCTGCACCACTTCGGCCAGCGGGAACATGGTCAGGGTCGGGGCTGGTTCCTCGGCGCGACCAAAGGCCAGCGTGCTTTCGCACAGGCTTACCGCGCGGGTGATGGAATTGACCAACTTGGGGGCAAGGCGACTGACCAACGGATCTTTGCTGGCCTCGATCCGGTCGGTGAAAAGCTGGGCAGAGGTCAGGATATTGCGCAAATCGTGGCTGATCCTGGCAACGGCCCCGCCCAGTTGCGCCAGCCGTTCCTTTTGCTTCAACGCTTGGGTCAATTCGATCTGAAGCTGCTGCAACGCCTCTTCCGCCTCGCGCAATTCCACCACGCCGGCTGATGGCTGAATGATCCCGCGCGCATCCTCTGGCGCGGCGGCATAGCGCTGCATGTAGCCTATAACGCCCTTGATCGGGCGCACCAGAAACCGTTGCACGGCGGCAAACAGCAACACGGCAGTAAAGATGGAAATGACCGCAGACAGTAGCAAGATTCGCAAGCCATAGTCGATCATCGCCGCGCGTAACGGCGCGGTTTCCATGGTCACTTCGATCAGCAATCCGGCTTTACGGACAGGTTCGCCGATGACCCGGATAATTTGATTTTTCGGCGTGAACAGACGGGAAAGCGCATCTGAGATCAGCCCAACCGCCCCCGCATCACGCAGATCGAACGTCGCCGAAATTGGCTCCGGCATGGGCGAGGACAGCATCAGCTGGCGCATTTCATCCCGGCGCAGCACCACGTTGAACACTTCGGCATTCCGCAACAACTCGGCCTCAAGGTCGGTGGACAGCATATCATCCGCCAACAGCGCCAGTGACGCAATCTGTGCGCGCTCAAGCCGCGACAACAGGTAATCCTCGCGGAACCGCGCAATCGACGGCACAAAGATAAGAACCTCGGCCAGCATCACAAAGATTGTGGTCAGGATCAGAAATCGACCTGACAGCGTATTCAGCATTGTACCCTTTCCCGGATCAGGGAATCCATCGCTGAACCAACCCGACCACTCGTTTGACTGTAGGGTTATCAAACAGTCTGGGTGAGAAATAGGCCCCGACGACACGTTTGTTAACCTCCCCTATGGTCGGATAGGGCGAGATCATCGCGGCAATCTGGCTCATTTTCAGCCTGTTGGCCAAGACCAGCGACCACAGATTGATCAATTCACCCGCCTGATGGCCGACAATCGACACCCCCACCGGGCGCGATTTTACCACCATCAGCTTGATGAACCCGACTGTTTTGCGTTCGGCAATTGCCCGGTCGTTATGGGCAAAATCGAACCGGACGACTTCCACCCTTGCGCCGTGCTTTACCCGCGCCTCGGCCTCGGTCAGGCCCACCTGCGCCAATTCCGGCTCACTATAAGTGGCGCGCGGGATGTGCGATGTCGCCGCCTTGGACGGCAGACCAAACAGGATCGAACGAATGATAACCCCGGCGTGATAGCCCGCCACATGGGTAAACTGCATCCCCCCCGCCACATCGCCAATGGCATAGACCCGGCGGTTGGAACTGCGCAGACTGGCGTCCACCTTGATACCGGCCCGCGTGGTTTCAATGCCTGCCGCCTTCAGGTTCAGCCGCTCTGTGTTGGTGCGCCGCCCCAGCGCCACCAACAGGTGTGAGCCGTTGAAACGCCGCCCATCTTCGGTCTCGACCGTTATCGCCCCGGCCTGACCGCTGATTTTGGCCGCCATCGCCCCTTCGGCAATCTCGACGCCCTCACCGCGCAACGCCTCCAGCACCACCGCGGCCAGTTCCGGGTCGTCCCGGCCCAGCGCCTTTGCGCCCTCGATCACCGTGACTTTGCAGCCCAGCCGGATATGCGCCTGCGCCATTTCGATGCCAATCGGCCCGCCGCCAAGGATCAGCAGATGGTCGGGCTTTTCGCGCAGATCAAACAGGGTTTCGTTGGTCTCGAACGGCACCGTGTCCAGCCCCGGTATCGGCGGCACCAGCGGCGATGACCCGGTGGCAACCACAATTCGGCGGGCCGTAATCAGTGTTTCGCCCGCCTGCACCTCGGTAGGCGATATGAAGCTGCCGAATTCGCGGATCACCTGCACGCCGAACCCTTCGAACCGCGCCTGACTGTCCATCGGCTCAATCCGGGCAATCACATCGCGCACATGGTCCATGGCGGCGCTGTAATCCACCACAGGCTCCACGTCAGCGATGCCAAAACCGCTGGTGTGCGACTGGCCATAGGCCACCTTGGCGCTGGCGATCAGCGCCTTTGACGGCACGCAGCCATAATTCAGGCAATCGCCACCCATCTTGTGCCCTTCCAGCAGGACCACCTTTGCCCCCATCTGGCTGGCCCCGGCGGCCACCGACAATCCACCCGACCCGGCACCGATCACCAGTAGATCCGTCTTGATACGTTGCATCACAGGGACTTTCCGCCACGCAGGGCTTTGATCGCGATTGGCAGGGCGGCCAGCGCGCACAGGCCCAGCAGCGGCAACAGGATGCGCGGTTCAAAGATCACCCCAAGGTCGGGGGTTTCGCCGCGTTCAAACACCTCGCCCAGACCGGCCCCCACGGACGTATACACCACCGCCCCCGGCATGATCCCGAAAAAGGTCGAGATAACATAGCGATGCAGCGGCACCTCAAGAAACGCCGGCAACAGGTTGGCGATAAAGAACGGCACCGCCGGCACCAGCCGAATCAGGAACAGCATCGACCACTGGTTTTCGTCAATCCCGTCCTTGATCCGCTTTATCCGCCCTTCACTGGCGTCAATTCTTTCGGCCAGGCGGTCCCCCAGCCCCCAACGAGCCGCAAGAAAGATCAACGTGGCCCCGATGGTGGCCCCGGCCATATTGAAAAACGCCCCCGGAAAGGTGGCGAACAAGAACCCCCCGGTCAGCGTCAGAACCGTCGCCCCCGGCAGGGAAAACGCCACCACAACCACATAGGTGGCGATAAACGCCAACACCGTCCCGGCATAGTTGGTGTCGCGAAATTGCATCAGCGCCATGCGATTGTCACGCAGGGTCTCGAAACTCAGGTAATCGCGCAGGGTAAAGATACCGATAACTGCCACCAGCAGAATGATGCTCAGCGGTATATAGCGGCTAAGCCCGCGCTGTTCAGTTTCCGGGGGGTTGGTCATGTTTGCTACGTCCAAAGATCATTTCAACACTTACGTAGCCATTATCTGGTGACTGCGCGACCAATGCGACCCAGCGATCACAGCGCATTGATATAAACCATGGAAAAAGTGAGAGAAATCGCAACCCTTGGCGAGGATTGAAACAATCCGGGGCCATCAGGCAAAGAATTGTTGCAATCATAGTCGATTCCGCGCCCACAGGGTTTGACTTACCCGGCAACCCACTTTAGAGGACGGGCTTCAAACACATCCGGGACCGGGCGAATATGCGCCTCCCCGACCGCCAGACTGGAGTACGGAGCGATGAAACGCACCTTTCAACCCTCGAACCTTGTCCGCAAACGGCGCCACGGTTTTCGTTCGCGCATGGCCACCAAAGCCGGGCGCAAGATCCTTAACTCACGCCGCGCGCGTGGCCGCAAGTCGCTGAGCGCCTAAAGCTTACCGATCTGGTACGGACATGACACCGCCGAAGGCACCCGAGGATGGCACCGCCACCACCGGGATCACGCCCGCGGCGGTTTCCGCTTGTCTGCCGGTCTCTATCACCACCCTGCGCAAACGCCCTGATTTCCTGCGCGCCGCCCGTGCGCGCCGTCAGGCGACCGCCGGTATGATGGTGCAGGGCCGCAAACGCACGCAAGGTGAGGCATCCGGCATCCGCGTCGGTTTCACCTGCTCCAAGAAAGTCGGCAACGCCGTGGCGCGCAACCGCGCCAAACGCCGCCTGCGCGAAGCCGCCCGGCTGGTTTTACCCGACCTTGGGCGCGACGGCTGGGATTACGTCCTGATTGGCCGGCGTGACGCCACCGCCACCCGCCCTTTCGAGGCGCTTTTGGCTGACCTGCGCTACGCCCTGAACAAACTCCACGCTGATCGCCGCTGACGTTCAGGCGATTCCAAATGTCTTTGCCACGAAAACCTTGACCGAATCGACCAGCCTGCTAAATATACATCGAAATTATTGAATGTTTTGGCCCCCAGCAGGGCAAAGGAGCGCACAATGGCGATAGAATTTGAAGGCAAAACAATCGAAACCAACCCGGCGGGTTACCTGCTGAACGTCGACGACTGGAGCGAGGGCCTGACSACCCACATGGCCGCCGCCGAAAGCATCGAGTTGACSGAWCGKCACTGGGATCTGATCAAATACYTRCGCGAAGAATAYWTTGAMAACCGCGARAAYCAGCCCAAYACCCGTGCCATCGGCAAGGCAATGACCGCTTTGTGGGGCGCAAAAGTCTCGCAAAAAGACCTGTACGAACTGTTCCCCGGTGACCCGTCCAAACAAGGCGGCCGCATCGCCGGCCTGCCCGAAAGCCGTCGCAAGGGTGGCTACTAAGCCATCCGACACCTCAGGACTGGCAACGCCTGCACTGCGTCCCTATATGGGGCGTGACAGCCAAAGGTGCCAAAGATGACCCCGTTTGCCCATATCATCGCCCTGCCCGTCCGGGCTTACCGGATATTGTTCAGCCCATGGGTCGGCTTCAACTGCCGCTATCAACCGACATGCAGCGCCTACACGTTAGAGGCGCTGCAAAAACACGGTGCCCTCAAAGGCAGCTGGCTGGCCGCGCGGCGCATTGGCCGCTGTCACCCGTTGGGCGGCGATGGCTACGACCCGGTGCCCGAGAAAAAAGACGACACCTAAAGCGTCGATCATGTGTCGTTTCGTGTCGCGGCTATTGAGCCGATATGTGCGTTGGCCTACCGTAATGCAGTAAACGCGTTACCATACCCCTAACGTCCACAAAGGAACCCGCTGCATGATTGCCTATGTCACCGTCGGTGCTGATGACATCGCACGCGCGAAACGGTTTTATTCTGCGTTCCTGCCAGCCCTCGGCTATGGGCTAAAAGAGGGTCCCGAGGGCCTGAGTTATGCGCTGCCGGTCCCACCGGGTCAGCCCGTCGCTCTGCCGGATTTCTACGTTAAACCAACCTTCGATGGGCGTCCCGCCTCGGCTGGAAACGGGGCCATGACCGCCTTCGAGGCCCGCAGTCAAAAGCAGGTTCGCACCCTTCACGCCGCCGCCCTTGCCGCAGGCGGTTCTGACGAGGGCCAGCCGGGCTTTCGCGCATCGTATGGACCGCATTTTTATGTTGGCTACACCCGCGACCCTCAAGGCAACAAGATCGCCCTGTTCTCCTGCGACCCGAACGACCCCGGACGCGACGGATAACGCGGCCCCTCCTTATTTGCTTTCACAAAGTCGCCAGACGCACTAGGCATCCCTATCCTGGCAATTTTGGGAAAAACCATGGCGCAAAAAGCCACCATTTACAAAGTCGAACTTTCCGTTTCCGATATGGATCGCCATTATTACGAGACCCATAAACTGACCGTTGCCAAACATCCGTCAGAAACGGACGAACGGCTGATGGTGCGCATTCTCGCGTTTGCCCTGAATGCCCACGAGCATCTGGAAATGACCAAGGGCCTTTCGACTGACGACGAGCCAGACATCTGGCAGAAAAGCCTAAGCGGAGAGCTTGAGCTATGGGTCGCATTAGGCCTTCCCAGCGACAAGGTCGTGCGGCAATCCTGTGGCAAAGCCAATCAGGTGATTGTCTATTGCTACGGTGGCAGGACGGCCGAGATGTGGTGGGACAAGATCAAGAACAGCACAACCCGGTTTGACAACCTTCAGGTCATCAATTTTTCCGAGAAGGACACCGGCGAACTGGGCAACCTTGCCAGTCGCTCGATGAAGCTTCAGGTCAATATTCAGGACGGCGATGTGATGGTCAGTGTTGATGATGGCATCGTTTACGTCACCCCGGACAAATGGAAAAACACCGATCACTGAGCGTCGATAAAACCCGCATTCAAAGGCACACACCCCCAAAACCCATTTGTACAAAACCGCCGGAACCGCCCCTGAGCGTTGTACAAAACGGCACAAACCCCCACATTTCCCCCCACGCCCCTGCATGCGCCCGTCTGCCTGCGCCCGGACCATTTGCCTGTCCTGATGCGCCCGTCTGCCTGCCGCCCGGACCAAAACCTGTCCTGATGTGCCCGAACCATAGCCTGCCTTGCCGCCAAACCCGTTACCACACCGACCGCTTGCAACAGGCGGCAGGCAACCCTAAACCGGCAGCATGCTCGATTCGGACGACATTCATCCCCTGTTCAACGGCGCGCCGCGCACGACCCAATTCCGCAAACTGCGCAAGCGCATTGTGCGCCAAACCCGCGAAGCCATCGAACAATACGGCATGATTGAACCGGGCACGAGATGGCTGGTCTGCCTGTCCGGCGGCAAGGACAGTTACACCCTGTTGGCCGTGCTGTTTGAACTCAAATGGCGCGGGTTGCTGCCGGTGGATATTCTGGCCTGCAACCTTGATCAGGGACAGCCCGGTTTCCCGGCCACGGTGTTGCCCGAGTTCCTTGAACGCATGGGCGTGGAACACCGTATCGAGTATCAGGACACCTATAGTATCGTTGTCGACAAGATCCCGCAGGGGCGCACATTCTGCGCTTTGTGTTCCCGGCTAAGGCGCGGAAATCTTTACCGGATTGCCCGCGAAGAAGGATGCAGCGCAGTGGTGCTCGGACATCATCGAGACGACATTCTCGAAACCTTTTTTATGAACCTGTTTCACGGCGGGCGCCTGGCGACGATGCCGCCCAAACTGGTGAACGAGGTTGGTGATCTGTTTGTCTACCGTCCCCTGGCGCATGTGGCCGAGGCCGATTGTGACCGCTTTGCCAGGGCGCTGAACTATCCGATCATCCCGTGTGATCTATGCGGCAGTCAGGACGGTCTGCAACGCCAGCAGGTCAAGGCGATCCTTGATGGCTGGGAGGAAAATTCTCCCGGTCGCCGCCAAGTGATGTTTCGCGCATTGATGAACGCGCGCCCGTCGCATCTTCTGGACCCCAAGCTGTTCGATTTCGCCGGCCTGACCCGGTCAAATGGCGAAGTTGACGAAAAATCGACGGATATTCCGGTCCTGCGTTAACGTCCCCGTCAGACCACCCGGCTAACCTCCCCCATACGCGCGGTGCGTTATTGTTTGGGAAAGGTAAGTTCATGCAGATGCCGCTTTCCGGCTGGCTGACCCGGCTTCGCAATCGGATTGTCCCAGTATTAACCGGACCGCCGATCCTTGCCTTTTTGCCCGCCATCACGCTTGGCGCGTTCTGGCTGGGCGGCGAAACCTCGCTGATCGTCGTGGCGCTTGGCCTGCCTCTGTTGTTCGCGATGGCGGGTGTTTTTGGGGCCACACATGCCGGGTCTGCGCCGGGCATGGCCCGTGACAGCGTTACCGGCCTGATGTTGCGCGACGGTTTCGAACATGTGGTTGACGAGGTGTTTGAACGGGCCGCGTCTTCGGGCATGAACTCTGCCTGCTTTGTTCTTGAGCTTGATGACTATCGCGCGTTGGTTGACCAACACGGGCAATCGGCGGCGGATCTGATCGTTCAGACCAACGGTGAACGCATCGTGTCAGTCCTGCGTGATGGCGATACGGTGGCCCGGATCGGCGACAGTCGGTTTGCCATTTGCCTGATGGCGGTTCGCCAGCTTGATCTGGAGTTGTCGATCCAGCTTTCGGGGCGCCTGCAAAGCGCGATAGAGGATGCGATCCCGCTGGGTGGCCTGTCCGTTTATCTTAGCTGCTCGGTTGGGTTCTGCCTGCACAGCCGCGCACCGGGAACAACCGGTCAGGATTGGCTGGGTGCGGCCGCTGTCGCCCTGTCCGATGCACAGCGTTCGGGACCATCGGCGATTCGGGCCTATTCCACAGAAATGGGGCGCAAAAGCCGCGCCCATTGCGATTTGCGCGAAGAAGCAGCGGCAGCCCTGGAAAATGGCCAGATCCAGCCGTGGTTTCAGCCGCAGGTTTCGACCGATACCGGCAAAGTATCCGGATTCGAGGCTTTGGCGCGCTGGTCGCACCCGGTCCACGGCATGCTCATGCCCGACGATTTCCTGCCTGTCCTGGAACAGGCCGGCTTGTTAGAGCGGTTGGGCCAGGTGATGCTGTATCACTCGCTGACAGCGCTCAAGGCGTGGGACAATGCCGGTGTGGCGGTTCCGAAAGTCGGGGTGAATTTCGCCAGCGACGAACTTCGCAATCCCGGGCTGGTCGACAAGATCCGCTGGGAATTGGATCGCTTTGAGCTTTCGCCAGACCGTCTTGCCGTGGAGATCCTTGAAACGGTGATGACAGACACGCCCGATGATACCATCGCGCGCAATATTTCCGGGCTGGCCGCGTTGGGGTGCTGGATCGACCTTGATGATTACGGCACCGGCCATGCCTCAATCGGGTCTTTGCGCCGGTTTGCCATTTCGCGGATCAAAATTGATCGGTCCTTTGTCATGAAAGCCGATTGCGACCCGGAACAACAACGCCTGATCGGTGCCATTCTGACCATGGCCGAACGGCTAGAGCTTGAAACATTGGCCGAAGGTGTCGAAACGGTGGGCGAACACGCCTTGCTGGCCCAATTGGGCTGCGATCACGTGCAGGGATTTGGCATTGGCCGGCCCATGCCATTCGACCAGACGCTGGATTGGATTGCGACACTTCGCGCCAAGTTACAGGAAGTACCCGAGATTGGCCGCGAAACTGGCTGATACTCGCCACATGTGATCGGTTTTGCGCATGTTTGCACCTGGGATTCAGGCGAATCCGCTTGACCTTTGGCCCAGCACTCTGTTGAACCCACCGATGACTTTCCGTGCATAAGGTGGCAGTCCCCGATGGACGAACAAAACAAAAATCTCATCCTTGCAACAGTGCTCAGCTTTATGGTGATCCTCGTGTGGTTCGTGCTGTTCCCACCGCCAGAGCCTGATCCGGTGACCCAAGATACCAGCGTATCTGAAACCATCGCGCAAGGTGACACGGCGCAGGGTGATACTGCCAGCGTACCTTCGACGGCGCAGTCCCCTGCCTCTGAAACCTCCGGTGGCGGCACCGTCACCGAAACACCCGAGCAGTCCCAGGCCGACATTCCTCGCGTGGCAATCGACACCCCCCGCCTGACCGGCAGCATTTCTCTGCTGGGTGGCCGGATCGACGATCTGTCGCTCAAGGATTATCGCGTCTCGCTGGACGAGGATGCCAAGATCGTCAAACTTCTGTCACCGGTTGGTGACGATACCGCCTATTACGCCCTATATGGCTGGGCCCCCGGAACGGGCCTGACACTAGACGATGTGCCCGGTGCCAACACTGAATGGTCGGTAGAGAACGGCGTAACCCTTAGCCCCGGCAGCCCGGTTTCCCTGATCTGGGACAACGGCAAGGGTCTGATCTTTCGCCGCGAACTAGCGATCGACGACAACTATCTGTTCACGATCACCCAAGCGGTTGAAAACACGTCTGGATCCCCCGTCAGCATGGCCCCTTATGGCATCCTTGCCCGGCATGGTACGCCGAAGGACCTTAAGAACTTCTTTATCCTGCACGAGGGCGTCGTCTCTATGGCGGATGGCGAGCTGACCGAAACCAAATACAAGAACATGCCCGACTTCGAGATCGACCCTCGCGAAGGCGCGCGCGCCGAAGTAACGCAGGTCGAGGCCAACGGCTGGATCGGCTTTACCGACCATTTCTGGATGTCGACGCTGATTCCCTCATCGGGCAGCGCATTCAAATCCGTTGCGAAGTACGACGAACAGCGTGACATCTACCAGACCGAAGCCGTTCTACCGACGCAAATCATCGAAAACGGTGCCAGCACCAGTGTCACGACGCAGATGTTTGCAGGTGCCAAAGAATGGGCCGTCATCCGTGACTATGAAAAGAATGGCATTCAGGGGTTCATCAACAGCATCGACTGGGGTTGGTTCTTTTTCATCACCAAGCCGATGTTCTGGCTGCTGCACAACATCAACCAGTTGATCGGCAACATGGGTTGGTCGATCATCGGTCTGACTCTGATCATCAAGGCGCTGTTGTTCCCGCTGGCCTATAAATCCTACGTTTCCATGGCCAAGATGAAAGAGCTTCAACCGCAAATCGAGGCCCTCAAGGAAAGCGCCGGCGATGATCGCCAGAAGGTCCAGAAGGGCATGATGGAGCTGTACAAGAAGGAAAAGGTCAATCCGGCCGCCGGGTGTTTGCCGATCTTGATGCAGATTCCGATCTTTTTCTCGCTCTATAAAGTGATCTTTGTCACCATCGAACTGCGCCAAGCGCCATGGTTTGGTCCGTTTCAGGATCTTTCGATGCCCGACCCGACCACGTTGATGAACCTTTTCGGCCTTCTGCCGATCAGTGCACCAGAACCGGGCAGCATCATGGCCACTGCATTCATCGGTATCCTGCCGTTGTTGCTGGGCATTTCCATGTGGTTGCAGCAAAAACTGAACCCGGCCCCCTCTGATCCGACGCAAAAGATGATCTTTGCCTGGATGCCGTGGGTGTTCATGTTCATGCTGGGCCGGTTTGCCAGCGGGCTGGTGGTCTACTGGATCGCCAACAACACCATCACGTTCACCCAGCAGTACCTGATCATGCGTAGTCAGGGCTTTAAACCGGACGTGTTTGGCAACATCAAATCCACCTTTGAGCGCAAGAAAAAGGTCGAAAAATAGCCATGCCTCATGTCGCCGAAATCTGGCGCCACCCGATCAAGGCGCATGGGCGTGAAGCCATTGACGAGGTCACGCTGACGGCTGGCGAATGCCTGCCGTGGGATCGACGCTGGGCGGTGGCGCATGAACGGTCGTGTTTCGACATTGATCGCCCAAGCTGGCAACCTTGTCAGGAGTTTTCGCGTGGGGCCAAGTCGCCCCGGCTTCAGGCGATATCGGTGCGGGTTGATCCCGCCTACCGCAACCTGACGCTTAGCCATCCTGACCGTCCGGACCTGACCATCGACCCGGACGATCACGGGGGGGCGTGCGAATTCATCCAATGGGTGATGCCGATCAGCAATGGCAACAGGATGCTGCCGTCGCGGTTGGTGCGCGCGCCGGGCAAGGCGATGACCGATACCGATTTCGCCTCTGTTTCGTTGATCAATCTAGCGACGCACCGGGCGATCGAGGCTGAACTGGGTCACGACATTTCCCCCCTGCGCTGGCGCGGCAATCTGTTGCTGGACGGGTTGGAACCGTGGGCGGAAATGGACTGGATCGGCAAGACGCTGCGCATTGGCGGTGCGGAACTTGAGATAAAAGAGCAGATCACCCGCTGTATGGCCACCACGGCCAACGTTGAGACCGGAGCGCGCGACGCCGACACCCTCGGCGCGCTGAAATCCGGCTGGGACCATCAGGAATGCGGCGTTTACGGCGTGGTCACAAAATCCGGTCACCTGCTTCAGGGCGACACAGTTGAGGTCGTCTGAACATGCAACTTTCATTTTCCCTTGCCGAGCAACCCGATGATTTCACCACCGAAAGGGGCCGCAAATTGTTTGCCGGTCCGTCCGAGTTTGTCAAAGGCGTCGTGGCCATATCTGGCCTGCCCCCTGCCGACCGGATGGAGGTGTGTTTCGCTGGTCGCTCAAACGTGGGCAAATCGACGCTGATCAATGCGCTGACCGGTACCAAGGCGCTTGCCCGTGCTTCGAACACACCGGGGCGCACGCAGGAAATCAACTTTTTCACCCAGGGCGAAAGCCATTATTTGGTCGATCTGCCCGGCTATGGCTATGCCAACGCGCCGCTGCCGGTGGTGGAACGCTGGCAACGTCTGTTGAAACAATACCTTAGCGGGCGTCAAACCTTGCGCCGGGCCTTTGTGCTGATTGATGCGCGCCACGGGGTCAAACAGGTGGACGACGAAATCATGTCGTTGCTTGATAGTTCTGCCGTGACTTTTCAATGCGTGTTGACCAAGGCCGACAAGATCAAGGGCAAGGATCGCACCGGCGTCTTGGGGCAAGTGCGCGCGGCGCTGGCAAAACATCCTGCGGCGTTCCCGGAAATTGTGCTGACCTCGTCCGAAAAGGGCGATGGGATCGCCACGTTGCGCAGTATTATTGCCACGCTCGAATAGTCCTTTTTCGAAGGAACGTCGAAAGACTTTAGACGTGCTGCGCCCCGTTGACCTCAATCTCGGTCCCCGAGATATAGGAACTGTCGCTCGAACACAGGAAATAGATCGCGGCAGCCACTTCTTCCGGCTGCCCCAATCGTCGCAGCGGCAATTTTTCGACGATCTTGTCGGTTCCCGGTGACAGAATTGCCGTTTCTACCTCGCCCGGTGCGATGGCATTGACGCGCACACCCATAGGCCCAAAATCATGCGCCATTTCCCGCGTCAACGCCGCAAGCGCGGCCTTGGACGTGGCATAGGCGGCACCGGCAAAAGGATGCACCCGCACGCCGGCGATTGACGTCACATTGACCACCGCCCCTTTGGCGGCGGCCAGTTCACGCCGCAATCCGCGCGCCAAAACGACGGGGGCAAAGAAATTGACGTGAAACACCCTTCCCCATGTCATCAGGTCAGTGTCCAGCGTGCTTAGGCGTTCGCCATTTTCACCTTTGGGGGAAATTCCGGCATTGTTGACCAACGCGTCGAGCCGTCCGTTCAGCCGCTCACGAATGATATCGACCGCGCGCATCGTGCCAGAGGGGTCGCCAAGGTCGATTTGAACATGATCTTCCTGACCGCCACCCCACGGGCATTCCGCCGGAAAGGGCGCGCGTGAACAGGTGATCACCCGCCAGCCTTCGCGGTTGAACCGGCGCACCGTGGCATGACCGATGCCCCGGCTTGCGCCTGTCAGCAACATGGTTTTCTGTGACATGCCCACCCCTTTTGGTCTGGCGTTTCGCGGACGACCCTAGCACCGAACCAAGCGTGTGCAACGGGGCACTTGGCAGAGTGCCATGAACCGCGTAACACGATTGTACAAAGGGACCAATGACATGAAGACCAGAGATATGACCCGCGACTACCTTGCCACAGCCGAAACCCTGTCCCGCGCGCTGCCGCTTTTGCAACGTTATGACGGGGCGATTGTGGTGATCAAGCTGGGCGGTCATGCCATGGGCAGTGACGAGGCGATGGACAGTTTCGCCCGCGATATCGTGCTGATGCAGCAGGTCGGGGTTAATCCGGTTATCGTGCATGGTGGTGGGCCGATGATCAACGCCATGTTGGGCCGTCTGGGCATCGAATCAACCTTTGTGGACGGCAAGCGGGTGACCGACAAGGACACCGTGGAAGTGGTCGAAATGGTGCTGTCGGGGTTGGTGAACAAGCGCATTGTTCAGGCGCTGAACCGGCAGGGCGGCAATGCCGTGGGGCTGTCGGGCAAGGATGCCAACCTGATGATCTGTGATCAGACCAATGCGGATCTGGGCTTTGTCGGCACGCCGACGGATATGGACCCGACCCTGTTGCACAACCTGTTTGCCAACGACATGATTCCGGTGATTGCGCCGTTGGGGGCCGGGCGCAACGGCGAAACTTTCAACGTCAACGGCGATACCGCCGCCGGGGCCGTGGCCAAATCTCTCAAGGCCGATCGGTTGTTGTTGCTGACGGATGTGTCGGGCGTCAAGAACGCGCAAGGCGCGGTTGTCACCGAACTGAAGGCCGCGCAAATTCGGGCGATGACCCGTGACGGCACCATCGCCGGGGGCATGATCCCCAAGACCGAAACCGCGTTGGATGCGATCGACGGTGGGGTTCGCGCGGTGGTCATTCTGGACGGGCGCGCGCCCAATGCCTGTTTGTTAGAGCTGTATACCGAACATGGGGCGGGGTCGCTTATCCGACCCGATTGACAAAAACGTGTTCTTTGCGGACTTGTGTAACGCCAATCCATGCATGAAACAGAATGCATGGAAAATGAAGCAATCATCCGCCTGTCGATATTTATTGGGTTATTCAGCCTGTTCGCATTGATCGAGGCCGTGAAGCCACGCAAAGCCCGCACGCAACCACGCACCACCCGATGGTTCACCAACTGGTCGTTCACCGTGTTGAACACGGTTACCTTAAGGTTAATGGCGTTTGTGGTGCCGGTGATGGCCGTGGGGGCGGCTGTGGATGCGGGGGCGAACGGCTGGGGTGTGCTGAACTGGCTCGACTGGCCGGCGTGGGTAGAGATTGTCATCACCATCCTGTTTCTGGACCTTGCCATCTGGGCGCAGCATCTGATCACCCACAAGATACCGCTGTTGTGGCGTCTGCACCGGGTGCATCATTCGGACCGTGACATTGACGTCAGCACCGCGATCCGGTTTCATCCGTTGGAAATCGCCCTGTCGATGTTGCTCAAGATCGGGCTGGTCTATCTGCTGGGGCCGCCGGCGGTTGGAGTGATCCTGTTTGAGATCATCCTGAACGGCACGGCGATGTTCAATCATGCCAACATGGCGTTGCCGCTGTGGCTTGACCGGATTGTCCGGGTGGTTCTGGTTACGCCCGACATGCACCGGGTGCATCATTCGACGCTGCGCCACGAGCATGACAGCAATTACGGGTTCTCCCTTTCGATCTGGGACCGGATGTTTCGCACCTATGTAGCGCAGCCGGAACTGGGTCACGATGGCATGACCATCGGCTTGCGCTGGCAGGATGAAAAGCCCAGCAAACTGGGCTGGTCGCTGCGTCTGCCGTTCGGGAAACTGTGATCTATCAACGGGTTGAAACGGCGGCGAAAGCCATTGGATTGATGGTGATGGGCGCGCTGCACCCCAAGGCGCATTATGATGCTGACGACTGCGGCACGCTTGTCTTGCTGGGCACGGGGCCAGCGTATTGGCCCATTCTGACCGCCGCGCCCGAGTATCACGATGCAGCGCCCGACCCTGTTGATCGCTTTTCGCAACGCACCATCACCGCATTGGCAACCAGCCTTGGACCGGATGTTTCGGTGGTCTTTCCATTTGGAGGCCCACCCTACGCGCCGTTTATCGACTGGGCGCTGAAATCCGGGCGGGCGTTTACCAGCCCCACGGGGATGCTGGTGCATGACACGGTTGGCATGATGACGTCCTATCGCGGGGCCTTGTGGTTCCCCGACGAATTTCCCTTTCCGGTGCCGGCTGGGGTACACCCTTGCGAGGCTTGCGCCGGCCAGCCCTGCACAACCGCGTGCCCTGTGGAGGCTCTTGGTGCGGATGCGCCTTATAATGTGGCGGCGTGCCATGAGTATCTGGATACCGGCGCTGGTGGGGTTTGTATGGGGGCGGGCTGTGCGGCGCGACTTGCATGTCCGCTTAGCGACGGGG
>NVQY01000013.1 GCA_002400675.1 Paracoccaceae bacterium
CTGCGCATCCGCCAACGCGACCCGATGCAATTGGCCCGCGAGGCGTTTGAACATACGTTAGAGGATGCGGGTGTGGCCGAGGATGACCTTGATTACGTCGCCACCACCGGCGAGGGCGAGGCGATTCCGTTTCACACCGGGCACTTTTATTCGATGACCAGCCACGCGCGCGGGGCAAGGTTTCTGGACCCAAAAACCGTGGCCATTCTGGACTGTGGCGCGCTACATGGACGGGCGATGATCACGGACGAGCGCGGCAAAGTCACCAACTATAAAATGACCAGCCAATGCGCGTCCGGCTCGGGGCAGTTCCTTGAGAATATCGCCCGCTATCTGGGCATTGCTCAGGACGAGATCGGGCCGCTGTCGCTCCAGTCGGATGACCCCGAAGAGGTCAGTTCAATCTGCGCCGTGCTGGCCGAGACGGACGTGATCAACATGGTGTCGCGCGGCATCACCTCGCCCAACATCCTGAAAGGAATACACCTTTCGATGGCGTCGCGTCTGGCGCGGTTGCTGAAATCCATCGGCGTCAAGAACGATCTGATCATGATGACTGGCGGATTGGCCCTGGACGAAGGCCTGTGCGAGGCGATGCGCGAACAACTGGCCAAGATGCGCGGCGTCGATGCCACCGTGATCAACAACCCGGATTCGATCTATGCCGGGGCCATCGGTGCCGCTCTTTGGGGCGCGTTCCGGTCGGATAAACTGGCGCAGGCCGGGCAATTGCTAAAGGCGTCTTAACGCCAAAGCTGAACGCGTTACAAGTAAGGAGAATACAGACATGGCACTGATGATAATCGACCCCTGCACCGCATGTGATGCCTGCGAACCGGTCTGCCCGAACGAAGCAATCAAAGAGGGCGACCCGTTCTACATCATCGACCCGATGAAATGCACCGAATGCGTCGGCGAAGAGGACGAACCGCAATGCAAACTGGTCTGCCCAGAGGCGTGCATCGTCGACAATCCCGACTGGGAAGAGACCGAAGAAGAATTGCTGGCCAAGCACGAATCTCTGCAATGATGTGATCTGTGGTGCAGATGTGGCGCGCGTCAGATACGCATGCGCGGCACGTCGTGCGGGTCTAGCAACAACTCGATCAGAACCGGGCGGTCGCGGGTTTTCATCGCTTTGATCGCGGTTTCCAGTTCCTCGATTGTGTGCACTTTGATACCCAGCCCGCCCAGCGACGTGGCGACCTCGGCGAACGACGGCCAGTGGAATTCCGTCAGGCTCGGGTCCATCTGGCGGTCAAGAAACTGGATATGTTCCGCCCCATAGGCCGAGTCGTTGGCGACGATGACGATCAGGTCAAGCCCAAGGCGCACGGCGGTGTTGAATTCATTAATCCCGCCCATCATGAACCCGCCATCGCCACTAAACAGAACCACAGGACGCCCCGGTGCCGCCACGCCTGCGCCAATCGCCTCTTGCAGGCCGATCCCGATTGAGCCGAAATTCGTCGTCACCACAAAGCTTTGCGGGTCAGGGGCCGAGATACGGCACCAGATTTCGGTCATGAACCGCCCACCATCAGTGACCAGAACCCGATCCTTGGGCAAGGCCACTTCCAGCCGCTCTAACGCGTGGACAAAGTTGACAAAGCCCTCTGCCGTCTTGTTGGTCCCGGTGGGATGCGGGGTCAGCGACGCGATGTCCAGATCGCGGGTCACACCGCTTGGCGGGATTTCCGCCTGATCCAGCCAGTAAACAATGGTTTGCGCCGTCAGCCCCGCATCGGCCACAAGTGCGGCGTCAGGGTGCAGCCCGCCGCCAATCGCCGTGGGGTCCACATCGACCTGCACGATCCGCTTGTCTTTCATCAACTTGCCCCGGTCGGTGGTAAAATCCTGCAACCCGGTGCCGAAACAGACGATGCAATCGGACCGGGCGATCAGATCATAGGCGGCGGGCGTGGAAAGCGTGCCAAAGATGTCGATGTTATAGGGATGATCGTTGAACAACCCCTTGGCTTTCAGGGTCGTGGCCAGCGGTGCCTCCAGCCGGTCAGCCAGCCGGATCAACTGATCGCGCGCACCAACCGCCCCGCCCCCGGCCAGGATCAGCGGACGGCGCGCTGAGGCGATCATGCCGATGGCCTCGTCCAGAATGTCGCCCTGTGACACCCCCCCCGGCGCGGTGAACACGTCAAGCACGTGCGAAATGTGGACCGCTTCCTGCCACATGAAATCGGCCGGCATGTTCAGAACGATGGGGCGACGTTCGACCTGCGCGCGATAGAACGCGCGCGCGACATCCATGCCAACCGTATCCGGCGTGCGCAGTTGTTCAAACCCTGCCCCGGACGCTTTGACCAACTCGCGCTGATCAATGCTTTGCAGATGGCGCGGGGCGTCCACCGGCGTGTCGCCAGCCAGCAGAACCATGGGGATATGCCCGCGCGCGCCTTCGGTCAGCGCCGTCATGCAATTGGTCAGGGCCGGGCCATGTGTCACCGTCGCCACGCCCACCTTGCCCGCGACATGCGAATAGGCCAGCGCCATCAGCACCGAACTGCCCTCGTGTGCTGCGGGCACAAACCGCCCGCCGCATTCCCGCACAAAGCTGTCGACCATGAACAGGTTGGCGTCCCCCATCAGCCCGAACATGGTATCGACCCCATGGTCGCAGGCCGCGCGGGCAATGGACTGGTAGACGTATGATTTCTTACCCATCGGCGCTTATCCTCTTGGCGGTTTCCTCCGTGATAGCCGAAATCGCATGCGAGAAGGCCGCAAACTAAGGGGGGTTTGGCGGGGATTTTGCGGAGAATTGCGCCATTGCAAAGGAATGGCGCGCAAAAGTCGCGCCAATCTTGGAATTATTAGAGAAAATCAGCCTCGCCCCCCACATGCGGCGCAAGGCGGATGTCACCCCAACTGACGCACCAGCGAGATCCGCTGCGCCGGGACAAAGCCGCAGCTGCGCAGGTAGGAGATCAGGCCCACGTCATCCCAGTTCACCTCGGTGCGCAGGGTTTCCACCTGCAACACCGCAAGGCTGGAAATCAGTTGCGCCATCAACGCCCGCCCGACGCCCTGCCCCTGATAGCCGGGATCGACGCCGATTGAATCCATCTCGGCCTCGGGGCTGGTGTGGCCGAATTCTCCGAAATCCACGCGGGCCATGATAAAGCCAACCGGATAGTCCTCCATTTCGGCGACAAGCGACACGCGCACGCCGCTTTGAAACAGGCTTTCGTGCAGTTTTCTCTCGTAATAATCGCTGCGGTCGGTGCCCGTGCTGGCCTTGTCGATAGAGATGATCTTGCGCAGGTCTGTGTCGCGCAGGGATCGCACCGGCACGCGGTCGTGCGACAGGGCATCGGCGTCGTCGCCGTCCGGCGCGCTGTAATCGGGCTCGTCGTCCCAGTCATCCACGCGCTCGCCCGGCAATTGCGGGGCGATGGTTTCGGTGCTTCGGGTCAGAACAAGGCGCGGGGCCAGATCGAACCCGGCGGCGCAGAAAAACCCTGACATGGCTGGGTCGGACCAGTTGATCTGGCTTGATAGCGTGGCCACGCCCTTTTTGCGCAGGATATCCTCAACCGCGCCCAACAGGTGGCGGCCAAATCCGCGCCCTGTATGGCCCGGTGCGACGCCGATCGCGTCAAGTGCCGCGCCAGCCCCCGGTTTGCCAAATTCGCCGTTGACCAGCTTGGCAAACGCATAGCCCGCCAGCGCGCCGCCCTCATGCAGCCCCACATAGACGTAATCGCGTGGCCGCGCGGTGGCTGCGTCCAGACGTTTTTCGAAGTAGCCGCGCCGTGACAGGCCGGTGGTGGCCTTGTCGATGGCGATCACCGCTTCTAAATCGGCGGCGCTGAGGGGTTTGATTTCGGGGGGAGCCTGATCTTTGGTCATGGGCGGGCCTTTCGCGTGGTTAGTGGCTTTCGCCATAGCGGGTGGACAATTCCAGATCGGTTTCATCGTCCAGCAATTCGTCGAGCATCGGCAGCAGGGCCATTTCCTCTTTCTGGATATGGGCGAACATGCGTTCGATCAACTCGCCCGCATAGCTGTGAAAGTCGCGCCACTGATCCGGCGTGAACCCTGAATTCAGCGCCTGTGCCGCGCGATCCGCCACCTGATTTCCAAGCGGCAACAGGGCGGCGTGTTCTTCGCGCAGATGGGCGGCGATGCCCACGTCGCCAAGGTCTTCGAGGCGGGTAAAAAGTTCGGTTTCCTCGAATGTGAAGTGGTTGGAAACCTCGTCCCTGATCGCACTTGCCGCGCGTTTCAGGGTGGCCTGAACCGTGGGGTCGGTGACGTCGGGTGGGGTTTTTCTGGCCTGTGCGATCATCTGGTCAAGGGCTTCGATGATCTCTATCGTCGCCTGATGATCTTCGTGCAGCAACTGGGCGGTGCGACGGGAAAAATTCATCTCATGTCCTGACGTATATAGCTAAAGACTTATTTAGGTACTGTAATGCGTATTTAACGAGATATCAAGTGCCTTGGTGCGAATGCCGAACGGCCAAAACCTTACCTGGCGCGCGACAGGGCGTTCAGCCGCAGGATCACGTTCAGGGCAAATCCGGCAAAGAACAGCGCGCCGATAGTGCCGATGGCCGCGCCGATCCGGATGCCAAGCGTCACGTCAAACACGATCCCGGCGGCGATCATCGCAAGGGCTGCAAAATGGCAAATGGCGTGGATCTTTAGCGGGGCTTCGGTGGTCAGGCTGGACAGCAACGGCGGCCCTCCCGGCAGGCCAGAGGCGTGCATCGAGGCCAGAAACGGCATGATACGCTGCAATATCCCGGTCAGAAAGGTCAGCAGCCAACCCACCAGAACCACCAGACCAAACAGTGCCGGCGCATTGGGCAACGGCCAGTTCAAAGCAACCGCCAGCCCGATCAACAGGCCCAGCCCAAGAAATCGCCAGGACATTCGGATCATCAGAAACGACAGGCCCAGCCGTTTGCGCATACTGGTGCGCAACGCCGTGCGCATCAGGTGAAAATGCGCAAACACCGCCCCCCCCGCCGGTAGGAACGCCGCCAGGATCAGGGCTTGCACGCCCCACAACACCCCAGCCGCAAACAGGCAAAGCGCGCCAATCGCCAGCCCCAGTTGCGCCCATCCCACCCGCGCGGGCAGCCCCGGGCACAGCACGAACATCGGGATCAGCACCTGCGAAAGCCCCAGCACCAGCAACCCCATAAAACCAAACGCCGCCAGCACCATGTGCAGCCCGGCCATCCCGCTGCGGTCGGCCAACACGCCCAGATCGAAATCCACGATCAGCAGCACGCCAAGACCGGCAAACCCCACCAGCGCCGCCAAGGCTGCCCAGCCATGCGCCGCAATCACCGGCAACGACCCCGCCCGCCCCAGATTGTCCGCCGTCAACACGGCGAACACCAGCAAGCCAGCGGTCACCAGCCCTGCGCCGATCCAAAGCGCCGTCTGGTCGTAGATGCCCATGCCATAGGCCAGCACCACAATGCCGGGAATCATGATCCAGAAACTCAGCCGCGCGGGCCAGATCCGCGCCAGTGGGCGGCGGGTRACCACCGGCAAAAGCTGATAACTTGCCCCCATCGCCGTCAGCGCCAGCACGCCCAGGGTCAACAGATGGATGGCCGACAGAACCGGGCCAGTGCCGCCACTGAACCCGGCCAGATCATCCGCGCCGACAAACAGCACACCCCACGCCAGCACATGAAACACGGTCGCCGCCAGAAAGAACGAAAACGGCACCGAGGCAGGCAAAAGCCGGTCCTTGGCCCCGCCCATGAATGACCCGGCCATGCTCATGCCTTGGCGACCATCAGCAGGCGGATTTCACCGGGATCATCCGGGTTGCCGGGGATCTGGGTGCAGGTCCAGCCGCGCTCGGCCAGTTCGGGGAACAGATAGACCGGCTGGCKGTCGTGGTGGACCGTGATCGGCCCGCTTTGGCCCGGTTGGTCGATCTGGCCCAAAATGGCCACCATCGGCCCCGGAGGCTCAAGGCCACGCACGTCAATATGCAGCCCGTCCGCATCCATCCAATGCCTGCCCGGAAGCCCGCTTTTCATAGCAACCCACGCGCCAGTCGCACGGCCACAGCCGCCACCGACAAGCGCCGGTAATGCGGGGCGATGGTGGTGGTCCGTTGCGGCGATACGGTTTTTTGAACCAACTTGCCTAGCGTGGCGAAATAGGCGTCCGGGTCGTCGTCGGGGCCTAACGCGGCCTCCATCTCCACCCGCACCGGACGCGAATTGGTGCCGGTGATCGCCATCCGGAACGCCCGCGCGCCATTGTCCTCGCGCGCACAAGCCACCGCCACCCCGGCCAGCGGAAAGTCGATCGCCCTGCGCACCCGGATCTTTTCATAGCCCGAAGGCGCATCTGAAGGGGGAAGGGTCACGGCCAGCAAAATCTCGTCCTTGTCGATGGTCAGATATTCGGCCCCATCTTCCCGGTAAAGTGCGTCCACTGCAAGCTGTCTGATCCCGCCCGGCCCGGCGATGTCCACAACACCCCCCAGCACCATCAATGCCGGGGCCAAATCGCCGCAAAACGCCGCGCGGCATCGGTTGCCCTTGGGGGCCACATGGCAGATATCGCCGCGATATTTCAGGCAAAAGTCGTTGGATTTCCGCCACCAGTGGCTTTGGTTGTAATAAAAACACCGCGTGTCGAGGCACAGGTTTCCGCCCAAGGTTGCCGCCTCGCGATGGGTTGGTCCGGCCACCACGCGGGCGGCCTGGGACAGGGCGGTGTAGGTGGCGGCAATCGCGGGGCTTTCAGCCAATTCGCGCAAGGAAACACCGGCACCAATGCGCAGACCATCGGCGGTTTCCTCAACGATTTTCAGGCTGGCAATACGGCTGATATCCACCAGCGTTTGCGCCTCTACCAGCCCCCGGCGCATGTTGACGATCAGGTCGGTGCCCCCGGCGCAAATTCGCGCGCCCGGTGCGTCGCGCAACAGGGCCAAGGCCGCGTCCACGGTTTGGGGATGCTCTAAGGTGAAATCGGGCAGCGGGTCGTTCATGCCATGGCCTCCTTCTTGCGGGCGGCCTTGCGGTATTTGATCAGCGCGGCCAGCACCCTATCCGGGGTCAGCGGCAGGAAACCGGCATCCAGCCCGACCGCATCGGCCACCGCATTGACCAGCGCCGGCGGGAACCCGGACAGCGCGCCTTCGCCCGCTTCCTTGGCCCCAAACGGCCCCAGCGGGTCGATGGTCTCAACAATCTGCACGTCGATTTCGGGTGAATCGGCGATGGTGGGAAACCGGTAATCAAGGAAATTGGCATGTGCGGGCAAGCCCTCCACATAGCGGGTTTCCTCGCATAATCCCTGACCCATTCCCATCCAGACCGACCCTTCGATCTGGCCCTCGACGGCCAGCGGATTGATGGCAAAACCGCAATCCAGCGCCACCCAGACCTTATGCACGCGGATTTGCCCGGTGTCGGCGTCAACCTCGACCTCGGCCACCTGCGCGGCATAGGAAAACCCCATGGTTGACCCGACTGCGCCGCCGCGATGCTTGCCGCCCTGCGCCTTGATCGGCGTGGTAAAGGTGCCCTTGACGGTGATGGTGCCTTCCTCGGCCAGCGCGGCGATGGCGACCTCCTGAAACGACAATTCCGACTGCGAGGCGTCGCGGATAAAGAACGTCTCGCCCTCGACTTCGATGTCCTCCGGCGCGACCTCCAGCTTTTTGGCCGCCGCGTTCACCAGTTTCTCGCGCAAGGCGCGCGCGGCCTCGATGGCGGCGTTGCCGACCATGAACGTGACGCGGCTGGAATAGGACCCGTTGTCCTTGGGGGTGATCACGCTGTCATTGGTCACCACGCGCACGCGCGCCATGTCGATGCAAAGGATTTCGGCGGCAGCAATGGCAACGATGGTGGATGACCCCTGACCGATGTCCGACGCCCCGGTCAGCACCGTGACCGAGCCGTCAAAATCCAGCTTCATCGACACCACTGCGTGCGGCTCTCCGGTCCAGTGCACCGGCTTGGCCGCTCCGCTGACGTAATGCGAACAGGCCATGCCAAGGCCGCGCCCCGGTGGCAGATTGCCCCGGCGCCGGTCCCAACCACTGGCGGTTTGCACCTTGTCCAGACATTCCCCCAACCCATAGGAATTGATCATCAGGCCATTATCCGTGAACATCGGCGCGGCCAGCAGATTGGCGCGCCGCACCGCAAACGGGTCAAGCCCAAGATCGCGCGCCATCCGGTCCAAAAGGCATTCAAAAGCGTGGCGCACATCCACCGTGCCGTGGCCGCGCATCGCTCCGCAGGGCGGTGTGTTGGTATAGACGCGGTAACCGTCGTATTTCACCGCCGGCACCCGGTAAATCCCTTGCAACAGCGCCCCGGCATACAGGATCGTCACCAACCCGTAACCGGCATAAGCCCCGCCGGCCATCACCACTTCGCATTCAACAGCCGTAATCTGGCCGGTGTCTGTAAGGCCGATTTTCAGCCGTACCCGCGTGTCAGGACGCCCCCGATGGGTCAGGAAACTTTCCTCGCGCGACAACCGCATCATCACCCGCCCCCCGGCCCTGCGGGCCAGAAGCGCGGCGATGATTTCAAAGTTCAGGGTTTCCGTGCGCGCGCCAAATCCACCACCGACAAAGGGTTTCACCACGCGGATCTGTGCGCTGTCCATTTCAAGGCACCGCGCCAGCATCAGGTGCACATAAAACGGCACCTGCGACACCGAATGCAGCGTCAGACGCGCGCGCTCCGGGTCATATTCGGCCAAGGCGGCGTGCGGTTCCATCTGCGCGTGGTTGATTTCGGCACACTCAAAGATGTCCTCGCGCACAAGGGCGGCGTCCGCGAACCCGGCGGCAACCTCGCCAAAGCTGTGATGCACCTCGCGTTCCAGATTGCCGGGTTTGTTGTCGTGCAACTGTGCGGCATCCGGCGCGCGGGCCTCCTGCGCGGTATAGCAGGCGGGCAGGGGGGTGATTTCCAGCTCGATCAACTCCAGCGCGCGTTCAGCCGTTTGCGCGTCGATGGCGGCGACGGCGGCCACGGGTTCGCCGCGATAGCGCACAATGTCGCGCGCCATCGGGTACTCGTTCATGGCAATCGGAATGACGCCATAGGTCAGCGCGCAATCTTCGCCGGTGACGATTGCCACAACCCCGTCAAGTGCTGCGGCGCGGCTGGTATCAAGGCGGGTAATGCGCCCGTGACTGACCGGGGACCGCAATATCCGCCCCACCAGACAATCGCCGGTTTCCAGATCGGCGGTAAATTTTGCCCGCCCGGTGACCTTTTCGATGCCGTCGATCAGCGGCTGACGACTGCCTGCGATGGGGGCGTTCATGTGGTGGCCTCGCGCGTGGCCTGTGCGGCAGCCCGCACCGAGCGGATGATTTTGACGTACCCCGTACAACGACACAAATTGCCGCCAAGCGCTTGTTTTATCTGGCCGTCATCGGGGTCTGGAGTATCACGCAGCAGGCTGGTCGCGGCCATGATCATCCCCGGCGTGCAAAACCCACACTGGGCACCAAGGTGTTCATGAAAGGCGCGCTGCAAGGCCGACAGGTGCCCATTGGTCGCCTGCCCCTCGATGGTTTCCACCTTTGCGCCGTCGCAACTGGCGGTCAGGGTGATGCAGGCCAGTCGCGGGCGGCCATCCACCAGCACCGTGCAGGCCCCGCATTCGCCACCGTCACAGCCGCGCTTGGCCCCGGTCAACTGATGCGCATCACGTAGATGGTCGATCAGCAGGCTTGTGTCGGCGACTGCATCCTGCTTGGGTATCCCATTGATATTAAGGCTGACAATCCGCTTCATCCGGGGCCTCTTGCGTTGGAATCTCTGTAAAACAATATAACAGTACCATAATACCGGAATAGGTGCTAATAGATAATTGCCCCACCCGCGCCCCACCATGAAGGGCGACATGGGGCAGGACGGCCAGATTGGTTGCCAGAACAGGGCCTTCTGGTTTAGGTCTAACGGGTTCGCGCGTGCGAACAGAACCCGACGGGCACAAGGTGAATGGCGGCGATATGAACGACACCAATACAGCGAACACGCCCGAAATGCCGGGCACCTCTGACATCCGCCGGGTGCGCAAAGGCGATCTGGATCACGTCATCGACCTGGACGCGCGGGTCACGGGCCAGGCAAAACCCGACTATTGGCGCGACATCTTTGAACGCTACGCCACACGGCGGCTGGACGAACGGTTCTTCCTGATTGCCCAAAGCGGCGATCAGACCGGCGACCACCCGATCCTTGGCTATATCGTCGGCGAAGTGCGCGGCTGGGAATTCGGATCAGAGCCCTGCGGCTGGATATTCGCCTTTTCGGTGGAGCCCGACACCAGACAACAAGGCGTGGGCGAACACCTGTTTCAGGCCATGTCAGCCGCGTTCAAATCTGCCGGAATTGGCACCATGCGCACCATGGTCGCGCGTCAGAACCAGTTGCACATGGCGTTTTTCCGCAGCGAAGGCATGGTCGCGGGGCCATATATCCAACTCGAAATGGAAATTGACGATTAGGCCGCTGTGCGGTCGCAGGAAATGGGAATGACAAGGTGCAGAAATCAAGCCGACTGGCAATTTACGCCCTGATCGAACTGGCCGCTGACCCGGACCGGCAGGTGTCGGTGTCTGAGATCGGCGAGAAATACCGCGTGTCGTCGCATCATCTGGCCAAGGTGATGCACACGCTGGGCCGGGCCGGGCTGGTGCGCTCGATCCGCGGGGTTGGCGGCGGCTATAGTTTCAGCGGCAATGCCAAGCGCACCACACTGTTGGAGATCATCGAGCTGTTCGAGGACCGGACCGGCGATTGCAAGTTAAGCGACCCCACGGTGGCGACCCCGGCCGAGTGGGTTTTGTTCGACGTAACCTGCGAGATCGACGAAATATCGCGGGCGACCTTTGGCGCGATCACCCTGTCGACCATGCTCAAACAGATCGACCGACGCAACCGGGTGACCGGCAGTGGCACCCGGCAAAAGGTGCAGGTCTAGCGCTACGGGTCGGCGGGGATCACTGCCGTCGCCTCAAGTTCGACCTTGCCGGGGTGGTCCAGCAGGTCAGAGACAAAAATCATGCTCATCGCCGGATAGTGCGTGCCCATAAGGTCGCGCCAGATCGCCCCAAGGCGTTTGCGCGATGCCAGATACTCCGGCTTGTCACAGCAATAGACAGTCATCCGACAGATGTGTTCCGGCCCACCTCCGCCCGTGGCCAGCACCGCCAGCACGTTCTTTAGCGCCTGTTCGAACTGCGGCGCAAGGTCTTCGCTTGCGAACACCTGATCGGCGCTCCAACCGACCTGCCCGGCGATATAGATCGTGTGGCCGCCGGGGGGTGTTTTGATGCCGTTGGAATAGCCGATCGGCGCGGCCCAGCCTTCGGGAAGCAGCGTTTGCATGTCAATCTCCATTTGCGCGACTCATTAAAAGCGTATAACAGTACGTGAATACAAGTAAAGCAGTGAAAGGCGGCTGAAATGGGCAAACCAAGACATTACAACGCCGTTCAGGACATGATTGACCGCAACGTGACCGAGGGGCGCGGCGACAAACCTGCCTTTGTCGATCCTGACCGCTCGCTGACTTACAAGGCGCTGCAAACCCGCAGCAATCAGATGGCTAACATGCTGGGCGATATGGGAATTACCCGTGAAACCCGGATTGCCATGCTGATGTTCGACACGGTTGATTACCCGGTGGTGTTCTGGGGTGCGGTGCGTGCGGGGGTCATCCCAGTGTGCCTGAATACCCTGCTGACCCAAGCGCAATACGACTACATCCTGTCGGATTCCCGCGTCGAGGCACTGTTCATTTCCGCCCCCTTGTTAGAGGTCGTGGCCCCCCTGTTGGCCGACCTCGAATTCCTGCGCCATATCATCGTGGTTGGCGGGGACGGGGGCGATTACCCGGACCTTGCGGGGCTGCTGGACAGGGCCGATCCGGTGTTTGAAACCGTGCGGACCTGCGGCGATGAATGTGCCTTCTGGCTGTATTCCTCGGGGTCCACGGGTGATCCCAAGGGGGTGCGGCATGTGCATACCAGCCTGATGTATGTGGCAGAAAATTATGGCAAAAACGTGCTTTCCATTCAAACGGATGATGTCTGTTTCGCCGCGGCAAAGCTGTTCTTTGCCTACGGTATGGGGGCCGGCATGGGCATCCCGATGTCGGTGGGGGCCACCGTGGTCCTGTTGCCCGATCGCCCGACCCCCGCGGCGGTTCTGGGCATGTTGCGCCGGTTCAATCCCACGCTGTTCTTTGGCGTGCCGACGCTTTACGCGGCGATGTTGGCCGATGCCGATTGCCGCCCCGAGAACAGCTCTGATCGTTTGCGGCTGTGCATCTCCGCTGGCGAAGCCCTGCCCGAAGACATCGGCCTGACGTGGCGCGACCGGATGGGGGTGGATATTCTCGACGGCATCGGCTCGACCGAAATGCTGCATGTGTTCCTGTCCAACCGGCCCGGCGATATTCGCTATGGCACCTCGGGGCGGGAGATTCCGGGGTATCGGCTGCGATTGGTGGATGATGACGGGGTGGATGTGGGCGATGATGAACTGGGGGAACTACTGGTCTCGGGCGGCTCTGCTGGCGATGGATACTGGAACCAACGGGCCAAATCGCGCGCGACATTTGCCGGGGAATGGACCCACACGGGCGACAAATACACCCGCGACGCGGACGGCTATTACCATTATTGCGGGCGCACGGATGACATGTTCAAAGTGTCCGGGCGCTGGGTTTCGCCGTTTGAGGTGGAACAGGCGCTGGTGTCGCACCCGTCGGTTCTTGAGGCCGCCGTGGTCAGTCACGAGGACCGCGAAGGGCTGATCAAACCCAAGGCGTTTGTGGTGCTGAACGATGCGGGCGAGGCCGGTCAGGGGCAGATTTTCGCCAGCCTGAAGGCGCATGTGAAAGACACTGTGGGGCCGTGGAAATATCCGCGCTGGATCGACTTTGTTGACGACCTTCCCAAGACCGCAACCGGCAAGATTCAGCGATTCAAACTGCGCGAAGTTTAGCGCCGATTTGGCGGTATGTCGGATTTCCGGGCACCCACCCCCTCTGCGTGCCGGGTAGGACGAAATATATAAACCTATAGATAACAGCGTCTTGCGCGGGGCCTGAAAACTAATTTCTTAATACTAAATTTTTAGTTTGACTTTTTATCGCTCCTTCTTCGATTATCCCGGAAGCTGGTGGAAACCGGTGAATTGAAACCCAGGGAGGAATAAAGATGCGAAAGTATCTGCTTTGCGCAGTTGCGGCCGGTGCCGTGATTGCGGGTTCGCAAATGGCATTTGCGGATGCCACGGCGGCCAAGAAATGGATTGATGACGAGTTTCAGCCATCAACCCTTTCCAAAGACGAACAAATGTCCGAGATGCAGTGGTTTATTGACGCTGCAAAGCCTTACGCGGGCATGGAAATTAACGTCCTGTCCGAAGGCATCCCAACGCACTCCTATGAAAGCGAAGTGCTGACCAAGGCGTTCGAGGAAATCACCGGCATCAAGGTCAATCACCAGATTTTGGGCGAAGGCGAGGTCATTCAGGCCGTGCAGACCCAGATGCAGACCGGACGCAACCTGTATGACGGCTATGTCAACGACAGCGACCTGATCGGCACCCATTCACGCCTGCAACTGGTCTACACCCTAAGCGATGTGATGGCCGGCGATTGGGCCGATGTCACCAATCCGGGTCTGGATCTGGACGACTTTATCGGCAAATCCTTTACCACGGGGCCGGATGGTAAGCTTTACCAACTGCCCGACCAACAGTTCGCCAACCTTTACTGGTTCCGCAAGGACTGGTTCGATCGTGAAGACCTGAAAACCGCGTTCAAGGCCAAATATGGCTACGATCTGGGCGTTCCGGTCAACTGGTCGGCCTACGAGGACATCGCTCAGTTCTTCTCTGAAGATGTCAAGATGATCGACGGTGTGCCAATTTATGGCCACATGGATTACGGCAAACGCGCGCCCGATCTGGGCTGGCGGATGACGGATGCGTGGCTGTCGATGGCAGGCGAAGGGTCCAAAGGCTTCCCCAACGGTGTTCCGATCGACGAATGGGGCATCCGCATGGAAGCGGGCAGCTGTAATCCGGTTGGCGCGTCGGTGACGCGTGGCGGGGCCACCAACGGCCCGGCGGCGGTTTATGCGATCCGCAAGTGGGATGAATGGCTGCGGAAATATGCACCTCCCGGTGCCGCGTCTTATGACTTTTACCAATCCTTGCCGGCCCTTAGCCAAGGCAACGTGGCCCAGCAGATCTTCTGGTACACCGCCTTTACCGCCGACATGGTAAAGCCGCAGTCAGAAGGCAACAACACCGTGGACGCCGAAGGCAACCCGCTGTGGCGCATGGCCCCCAGCCCGCATGGTCCCTATTGGGAAGAAGGTCAAAAGCTTGGTTATCAGGACGCCGGTTCCTGGACGTTCTTTACGTCCACCCCACCGGAACGCGCCAAGGCGGCCTGGCTTTATGCCCAGTTCGTGACTTCCAAGACTGTGGACGTGAAGAAAAGCCATGTTGGCCTGACCTTCATCCGCGAAAGCACGATCAACGATCAGAGCTTTACCGACCGTGCCCCCAAACTGGGTGGCCTGATCGAATTCTATCGCTCGCCTGATCGTGTCATGTGGTCGCCGACCGGCATCAACGTGCCTGACTATCCCAAGCTGGCCCAGATCTGGTGGCAGCAGATTGGCGACGTCAACTCTGGTGCCTTCACCCCGCAACAGGCGATGGATCGTCTGGCCGCGGAAATGGATCTGGTCATGGGCCGGATGCAGGCAGTGGACGAAGCGGCAAACGTTTATAACGGATGTGGCCCACGCCTGAACGAGGAAAAGACGGCTGAATACTGGTACAAAAACGGTGGGGCCAAGCCACCGCTGGCCAACGAAAAGCCACAAGGTATCACCGTCAACTATGACGATCTGGTGGCCCGCTGGGCGACCAAGTAACCTCCCTCGGTGGGTCCGACTGATACCGGACCCACCACAAGCCGGGGCCATAACTGGCCCCGGTTTTGTGACCCGGATGCGCGCGGCTGGCCCGCTGCTCCACAAGATTTACACATAATGAACGGAATGCTGCGGCAATGACGCTGGAACTTAAACAGGTGACCAAACGGGTTGGCGCGCTCACCTATATCAAACCCACCAGTCTGAAACTGGAGGCCGGGCATTTCAACGTCCTGCTGGGCGAAACCGGATCGGGCAAGACATCGCTGATAAAGCTGATGGCAGGGCTTGAACCGCTGGCCTCGGGACAGATATTCATGGACGGTCAGGACGTCAGCAAGCTGAGCACGCAAAAGCGTAACATCTCGCTGGTGCATCAGTTTTTCGTCAATTACCCACATATGACCGTGTTCGAGAACATCGCATCGCCGTTACAGGTGGCCGGCATGGCCAAATCCGAAATTCAGGGCCGGGTGGAAGAAGCCGCTGACATTCTCAAGCTGCGCCCGATGCTGAACCGCCGACCGGACGAACTGTCGGGCGGCCAACAGCAACGCTGTGCGCTGGCGCGCGCGATCGCCAAGGAAAGCAATGCGGTTTTCCTCGATGAACCGCTGGCCAACCTCGACTATAAACTGCGCGAGG
Organism: Paracoccaceae bacterium; assembly: GCA_002400675.1. GTDB lineage: Bacteria > Pseudomonadota > Alphaproteobacteria > Rhodobacterales > Rhodobacteraceae > NVQY01. The sequence goes on from NVQY01000013.1 coordinate 15,599, forward strand.
AACTGCGCGAACAATTGCCTGAACTGTTTGCCGGGCGCGGCGCGGTGGTGGTCTATGCCACCTCGGAACCCGAAGAGGCGCTGTTGCTGGGTGGCTATACCGCCTTGATGAACGACGGCAACATGACCCAGTTCGGCCCCACCGCCGACATCTATCGCGCGCCCCATGATCTGGTGTCGGCCAAGGTGTTCTCTAACCCCCCCATCAACACCGCGCCAGTGGTCAAGAAAGGCACAAGAATGCAGCTATCGCCCGATCTTTCGTGGGAGCTGACCGGCACCGCCGCCGGCCTTACCGACGGGGATTACACCATGGCCGTGCGCCCGCATCACGTCACCCCGACGCAAACGCCCGATACGCGGGTGGCGTTGACCGGCACGGTTCTGGTGGCCGAACTCAGCGGCTCTGAAAGCAGCGCGCATTTTTCAATGGGCGATCAGAACTGGGTGTCTTTGGCGGCTGGCGTGTTCCCTTACCGGATCGGCGAAGTGCATCAGTTCTTCATGGACCCACAACATTGTCTCTATTTCGCGCCCGATGGGCGTCTGGTGGCTTAAGATGGCAAAAATCACCCTGTCCAATCTGCGCCATTCCTACAACGAGGCGCCAACCGGCCCCGAGGATTACGCGCTTAAGTCAATCGACCTCGATTGGGACGATGGCGGTGCCTATGCGCTGCTGGGGCCGTCGGGATGCGGCAAATCCACGCTTTTGAACATCATCTCCGGCCTGCTGATCCCGTCCGAGGGGCGGGTTCTGTTTGATGACCGCGACGTCACCGACCTGCCGCCCGATCAGCGCAACATCGCGCAGGTTTTCCAGTTCCCGGTGATCTACGACACCATGACCGCGTTCGACAATCTGGCCTTTCCCCTGCGCAATCGCGGGGTCGACGAGGCCACGGTCAAACGGCGCGTGAACGAGGTCGCCGAGATGCTGGAACTTAGCGATATGCTGGGCAACCGCGCCTCGGGGCTTAGTCCCGACAACAAGCAAAAGATTTCCATGGGGCGCGGATTGGTGCGCGAGGACGTGAACGTGGTGATGTTCGACGAACCGCTGACGGTGATCGACCCGCACCTGAAATGGAAACTGCGATCAAAGCTTAAGGAGTTGCACCAAAAGGTGCGCGCGACGATGATCTACGTAACCCATGACCAGACCGAAGCGTTGACATTCGCCGATCAGGTGGTGGTGATGCAGGACGGTGAAATTGTCCAGATCGGGACGCCGGTGGACCTGTTCGACCGTCCGGCGCATACCTTTGTTGGCCACTTCATCGGCTCACCGGGGATGAACGTCCTGGCCTGCGATGTCCGCGATGGCAGGGCATTCCTTGACGGCGAACATGTGGCTTTGGAAGGCCCGGTCACCGGCGGCTCCGAAGGGTTGACCCAGATCGGTATCCGCCCCGAATTTGTCACCATCGGCCCACAGGGGTTGGCGGCGACGGTGCGCAAAGTGTCCGATATCGGCCGCCACAATGTCATTGACCTGATGCTGGGCGGTACAAGGGTACGCGCCATTTCCGAAGGCGACGCGCCGGACCCCGGCAGTCAGGTCTTTGTCAGTTTCCGTCAGGACCAGACCCGGCTTTATCGCGACGGCTGGATATCCACGACCGCAGGGGGGCAGGGCGCATGAAAACAGTGAACCAAAAAGCGTGGTTTTTTGTCCTGCCGGTGATGCTGCTGGTGGCGTTCAACGCGCTGATCCCGATCATGACGGTGGTAAATTATTCGGTACAGGAAACCTTTGGCAACAACCTGTTCTTCTGGGAAGGTCTGGGCTGGTTCGAAAAGCTGCTGAACTCTCCCCGGTTCTATTCGGCGCTGGGGCGGCAGTTCTTCTTTACCTTCTCGATCCTCGCCATCGAGGTGCCGCTTGGCATCATGATCGCGCTGGCGATGCCCAAAAAGGGCTTTTGGGTGCCGGTCTGTCTGGTGACCATGGCCTTGCCGATGCTGATCCCGTGGAATGTTGTGGGGGCGATGTGGAACATCTTTACCCTGCCCGATATTGGCCTGCTGGGCTACTTCCTGAACTCGGTGCTGGGCATCAGCTATGACATGACACAAGACCCTGTGGCGGCCTGGGCGACGATCATCATCATGGATGTGTGGCACTGGACCTCGCTTGTGGTGCTGCTGTCGTATGCCGGGCTGGTGTCGATCCCGGACGCCTATTATCAGGCGGCCAAGATTGACGGCGCGTCCAACTGGGCGGTGTTCCGGTTCATCCAGCTACCCAAGATGAAAAACGTGCTGACCATCGCCATCCTTTTGCGGTTCATGGACAGCTTTAACATCTACACCGAACCCTTTGTTCTGACAGGCGGAGGGCCGGGCAACTCCACCACCCTGTTGTCGATTGATCTGGTCAAGATCGCGCTGGGACAGTTCGATCTGGGGCCGGCGGCGGCGATGTCGCTGATCTATTTCGCCATAACCTTGCTGGTTTCCTGGGTATTCTACACATTGATGACAAAGGACGACTGATGCAAAAACGTTACATCATCCCAATCGTTTACATCCTGTTCCTGATGTTGCCGATCTATTGGCTGATCGCCATGAGCTTCAAAACCACCGGAGAAATCCTGTCGGGGTTCTCGCTGTTCCCGCAGACCTGGACCTTTGACAACTACCGGGTGATCTTTACCGATCCGACCTGGTACTGGGGCTACTTCAACTCGATCGCCTATGTGACTCTGAACACAGTGATTTCCATCGCCGTGGCCCTGCCTGCGGCCTATGCGTTCTCGCGCTACCGGTTTCTGGGCGACAAACAGCTGTTCTTCTGGCTGCTGACCAACCGCATGGCCCCCGCAGCGGTGTTCGCCCTGCCATTCTTTCAGCTTTATTCCGCCGTCGGCCTGTTCGACACCTACCTCGCGGTGGCGCTGGCACATGCGTTGTTCAACGTGCCGCTGGCGGTGTGGATACTTGAGGGCTTCATGAGCGGCGTGCCCAAGGAACTTGACGAAACCGCCTATGTGGACGGTTATTCGTTTCCGCGGTTTTTCTTCAAGATATTCCTGCCCAACATCAAGGCCGGGGTCGGGGTGGCGGCATTCTTTTGCTTCATGTTCTCGTGGGTCGAACTGTTGCTGGCCAAGACCCTGACGGCGGTCTACGCCAAACCGATTGCCGCGACCATGACCAAGACCGCCTCAAGTGCCGGGTATGAGCTGGGCCTGCTGGCAGCGGCGGGCGTGCTGACGATCATTCCGGGCGCCATCGTCATCTGGTTCGTGCGCAACTACATTGCCAAGGGCTTTGCCATGGGGAGAGTATAATGTTTAGCTGGATGGCATGGACCTGGCCGACGGCCTTTGTGTTTATCGGTATTTTTTCGGCCATGGCGGTGCTGACGGTGCTGGAAATCCGCAACCCGGGCGGCGACGAACGCAAGGGCGTTCTGGGCCTGACCACCACACGCGGCGACCGGTTGTTCATAACCCTGCTGGGGTCGGTCTATATTTTCCTTGCATGGATTGGCCTGTTTGGCATGCCGCTTTGGGCACCCTTGGCCATTGCGATTGCCTGGGGCGTGTTCACATTCTGGAAGGTTTGAGGCCAACAATGACAAACAGGCTTGGCAAGTACTTAAAATTTAGTAATGATGTCCCCCACCTAACGTGCAGTTGTACCCGTCGGAAAGTTTCATGAGAAAAAAGAAGAAAAATGATTTTCTGACAGAAGTCGAGCTGGAGTTCATGACCCAGCTTTGGGAGCTTGGCGACGGTACCGTGCGCGCCATCCTTGCCCGTCTCGCCCCGGATCGCAATCTTGCGTATACCTCCGGGGCAACCATCATGCGTATCCTTGAGCAGAAGAACTTTGTGACCAGTGCCAAAAAGGGCAAGACACTGGTGTATGAGGCTTTGCTCAAAAAGGACGCGTACCAGTCGCGATCCCTCAGGAACCTTTCGGAAAAGCTATTTGACAATGCACCCGTGGCCCTTGTTGCCCGGCTTGTTGATGACGCCGACCTGTCCGAAGACACCCTGAGCGAGATGCGCGAACTGCTTGATAGGAGACTTAGGGACAATGGAACTTAGGACATTTATCGACGCCTATATTGATGTGAACATCCTGTTGGCGCTGTCGCTGGGCCTGTGGTTTATTGCCCGGCGCGTTCTGGTCGCCCTTGGCCTGTCGCACGCCTATGCCACTCAGTTGCGCCTGTTGAACGGGGTGTTTGTGGCGACGATGATCAGCCCGGTTCTGGCGGCGCTTGTGGTGGCGCTGGCCTCTGCCAGCCCGATCGGCGCGGGGTATTCGGTCAACATCTCCGATTTCGTCACCGCGCAATATCTCAACGGCAGCTTCGAGATGACACCAAGCACGTTTGAAAGCGCGCTGGGCTTTCGCTCACGGGTGCTAAGCGGGGTTGAATACTTAGACTCGCCCCTTGGCGTCGGCCTTGTCGCGCTGGTGGGGCTGGGGTTCTTGTTTGCCTCCGTAAGGTTGCTGGTGGGGGTGTGCCGCCTGTGCCGCATTGTCCGCGCCAGCACCGTTTGGCGGCGCTTTGGCGCGGTGGAACTGCGCGTGTCCGACACCGTTGCGATCCCGTTTTCCACCCGTAGCCTGACGCGGCGCATCATCGTCGTGCCGTCCTCGCTGGTGTCCAGCCCGGATGACCTGATGATCGCGCTGACCCATGAATTCCAACACTTGCGCCAACATGATCTGGAATGGGAAATCGCCCTAGAGGCGCTGCGCCCGTTCTTTTTCTGGAACCCGGCCTACGCCATCTGGAAGCGCAAATTCGAAGTGTTGCGTGAACTGTCGTGCGATCAGAACGTGGTGGCACGCCGCCAGCGGATTGCCCCGGAAACCTATTGCCGCAGCCTGCTGAACATCTGTGAAAACAGCCTGAAACCACCCCGCCTGATCGCCGTCGAAGTGCCGCGCGTGGCGTTGGTGGAAACCCGCAATCCGCTGATCGGGCGGTGTTCGGAATCCTTGCTGAAACGGCGGATGAACTCGCTGCTGGAAGGCAAGAAAGAACGCAATCCGCGCCAGTTGTTCGCGCTGTTCTTTGCCCCGTTGCTGATGGCGACGCTGGTGGGATCGGTGGCCATCCAGACCCCCCAAGACTGGAGCTATGACCGCCTGATGCTGTCCACCATCGTCAATCTGGAACGCCTCGCGGTGCGCAATGGCACCAGCGCTTCGGCGTCGCTGGGGTCGATTGCCGCGCGTCCGAATTTCTGATCCACCCGTCTGTCGGATCGGCCATTATGGGGTGGTTTTCTGAAACCATGGCAATTGCGCCAGATACGCCGGGCCGTGGAAAACGCGACCTTCGAATACGGTAGCGGTTTGTGAATCCGTACTGAAAATGCCCGGCCTTAAGTTGAAAAGTACCTTGGCTTTAGACCGAAAAGCCGTCTTAATGGTCGTTCGGGGCAGTACGAGTGTCGGACAGGTCCAATCTCTTGCCAAACAGTAAGCACTTTGAAACGTTCCGTTGATTAACTGCAATCTTTGGGCAAATCTGTGAGTAAAAGGGATCCCATGGAAACGACAACGCCTTCTGAAGACCAGTCACAAAGCGCGTGGAAAGAGAACCTTGTCGAGATTGGCGCGCGCGAAGGCTTTTACGAAGAGCTTGGATCCCAGCATTCGGCACTTTTTGTCAAGCGTGGCAAAACGCTGATTGTCACTTTCGAAAATCTGGATCACGTGTACGAGAATGCAGAGGATCGTATGCCTTGGGGCTATGGGTTCGTGGTTTCGCGGAACTGGTCGATGTTGGGCCTGATGGCCAAAGACTGGACGTGGTATCGCGACGATTCCGTTTTCGACTTTTTTGATCGGCTTCGTAAAAAGGGCTTTTTCAAGGACTTCGACAAAGTTGTTTTTTACGGCGCATCTATGGGCGCTTATGCGGCCTCGGTTTTCTCTGCGGCGTCCCCCGGGGCTACCGTCATCTGCATCTCGCCTCAGGCGACGCTGGACCGTGAAATCGCAAGCTGGGAAACCCGATATCACAAGGCCTGGAGACAAAGTTTTTCCGGGCGCTATGCCTATGGCCCGGACATGGTGGAAGCTGCGAAAAACGTCTATATCTTCTATGACCCTCGTGCGCCGTTGGACGCCATGCACGCGGCATTGTATCGGGGCGAAAACATAACCAAGTACCGCTGCCGGTTCATGGGGCACCGCATTGCATCGCTTTGGCTGCAACTGGGCATCCTCAAACCAGTGATCGAAGGCTGCGTTGACGGCACGCTGGGGGCCGTCGACTTTTACAAATCCCTGCGGGCCCGGCGCGACAACAAGCGCTTTCAAAAGGAAATGCTGCACCGGCTGGAAGGCTGGAACCGTCCAAAACTGCTGGCTGATTACTGCACGGCGGTTCTCTCGCGGCGCCATGCGCCGCATTTCCGCAACGCCCGTAGTCGGGCCCTGAGCGGTCTGGCCAAGAAAAGCTAGCGACGGGTGCGCAACAAAATCCCGAAAATTCCGCAGGCTCTCTTGAATGACCGGGCGAAATTGGTCAGATAATCGGCGTACCCGTCGCCGCATCAAGACAAGGTAAAAAATGGACATGCAAAGTAACCCAACCATCGTTTACCACATCGGTGCCCCCTTTACCGACAACGACCAAATGATCTGGTCGCTGCGCAAAGACATCAATCTTCTGGTCGATAAAGGCATTCTTTTGCGCCGCCCCAAGGCGTTCCGCCCGTTGATTTCACAACTGATGGATCGGCTTGACGGGGCCGAGGCCTCGACCGAGGACCAGCAGGCGCTGCTGGAGTCCATCGTCAAGGATCTGGAAATATCGCGGCTGATCCTGTCGGATGCCTCGTATATGGGTGACCCCGGCGAGATGCTGAAAGGCGGCGGTTTCTTTGCCGATGTCGGCCCAAATGTCCGGTCCCTGCGTCAGTTGTTTCCCGACGTCCCCGGCGAGATTTTCTTGTGCATCCGCAACCCCGCCCTGCTGGTCCCCGAGGCGTTCAATGCCCTCAAGGACAAGGATTACGAACGCTTTTCCAATGGCGCCGATCTGTTGTCCCTGCGCTGGTCCGACGTCATCGACCGCCTTCAGCGCGCCAACCCGGATTGCCCGATCACCGTTTGGTGCAACGAAGACACGCCAATCATCTGGCCCGGCATTTTGGGCAAGGTGACGGGCATCGAGGACGCAACCCGTTTTGCCGGCGAACTGGACATCATCTGTTCGATCATGACCGAGGACGGCGGTGCCCGTCTTAAGGCATACCTTGATGCGCGTCCGCAATTCACCGAAAAGCAACGGCGCAGCATTCGCACCATTTTCCTTGAGAAATTCGTGCTCGAAGACGCCATCGAAGAGGAAATTGATCTTCCCGGTCTGACCGAAGCCATGGCCGATCAGATCAGCGAGGCCTACGAGGACGACGTGTCTGTGATCGCCCAAATGCCCGGCGTCACCTTCCTTTCCGGGGGCGAATGACCGCCGGCAGATCCGGGGTGTCCAATCGGTTCTTGCAACAAACTTGTTCCATTTGATCAAATCCAATAGGGTGTGCCTTAGGCCCGCCATGTGGCTGGCCGCAATCAGATAAGTAGCAACAGGATGGGACCGCTTTGAGGCAAAATGCAGCCCCCGGCAGAAAGACGCCAACCCACGAGGCCGTGTATCGCGCGATTGCCGACCGCATCCTGTTCGGAGAGTTTCACCCGGGCCAGCCCCTGACCCTGCAAAGCCTTGCGGATCAACTGTCGGTCAGCCTGACTCCGGTGCGCGATGCGGTGCGCCGACTGGTGGCCGAGGGCGCGCTGGTGTCGCATGACAACCGCCGCGTCGGCGTGCCGGTGGTCGATTTCCGCACCTACGGCGAGTTGATTTCGATCCGCTTGTTCCTAGAGGTCAAGATGGCGATTTCCGCCATAGATCACATTGATAATCACGGCATCGACAAAATGACCGGCTTTGACGACGCACTGGACCGATCAATCGAACAGGGCGACGTGGGCGGCTACATGCGCTGTAACTACGATTTCCATTTCACCCTGTATGAATATTCCGACTGCACCGCGTCCCTGCCGATTGCCCGGTCGATCTGGACCCAGCTTGGCCCGTCGCACCGCATCGTTTGCGGCCGGTTCGGCACCAGCAATCTTGCCGACAAGCACAAGGAAATACTTGCCGCGCTCAAGGTACGCGACCGCGACGCGCTGCAATTGGCGTTGGAACAGGACATCGATCAGGGCAACGAACTGGTCATGCTGGATGCGGACGAGGGCGCGGACGGTTAGGGGCACCTGCGCGCCGATGGTTTGATCAAAATGCGGGGCTGATTTGGACTCCGCTGGATACGGGTAAGGGGGATAACCGAATGGCCGAACACGCTGATATTCTGATCGTCAATGGCCGGGTCATGACGATGATCCCCGGCGCGCCTGTGGCCAGTGTCATTGCGCTGCGCGGCAACCGGATTTCCTATGTGGGCGACGACGCCCCCGACGATCTGCGCGGCCCCGACACGCTGGTGATCGATGCGCGGGGCAATACCGTGCTGCCGGGGCTGATCGACAGCCATGTGCACCTGTTTGGCGGCTCGG
>NVQY01000014.1 GCA_002400675.1 Paracoccaceae bacterium
CAACCGACCGAGCATCAGTATTTTGTCACCGAAACCATTGCCGAGATTGCCGCGCTGGACCGCCGGTTGCCGTCGATTGCCGATCGCGACGGCGAATATTATCTGCGTCAGGAAGGGCAGGGATTGCTGGTCGGTGCCTATGAGCGCAACATGAAATTCTGGGCCGAGGACGGCACGCCGGCGGGGTTCGGGCACGAGTTGTTCGCCGACGATCTGGAGCGGATCGAGGAAAACATGCTGCGCGCCATAGACCGGGTACCCGCCATTGGCGAGGCCGGGATCAAGCGGGTGATCAACGGCCCGATGATCTGGTCGCCCGATGCCAACGTTCTGTTTGGTCCGGTGCCCGAGTTGCGCAATTATTTCGCCTGCAACGGCATCATTCCGGGGTTCAGCCAGTCGGGCGGTATGGGGTTGATGGCTGCGCAATGGATCGTTGAGGGCGAAACCCAATACGACATGTTCGCCTGGGACATGGCGCGCTTTGGCGACTGGGCGGACAAGGCGTTCACCAAGGCCCGCGTGCGTGACAGTTACGCGCACCGGTTTTCGATCCACTTCCCCAACGAGGAACGTGCTGCGGGCCGTCCCGTGCGCACCCGCCCCGTGCACGACATACAAAAAGACATGGGCGCGGTGATGGGGCTGAGCTATGGCTGGGAGCATCCGTTGTGGTTTGCCGACAGCCCCGGCGTGGTCGATACTAATGGGTTCACCCGGCAAAACTGGTGGGGGCCGGTGGGGGACGAATGTCGGATGCTGCGCGATCACGCGGGGATCATCGACATCTCGAACTTTGCCAAATACCGCTGCAAGGGGCCGGGGGCGGGGGCTTGGCTGGATGCAATATTCGCCAACAACATGCCGCGCGAGGTTGGCCGGTCCTGTCTGACGCCGCTGATTGGCAAGCGGGGCGGAATTGCCGGGGATTTCACTGTGACACGGCTGGGACAGGATGAATTCTGGATCATCGGCTCGGGCATCGCCGAACGCTATCACCAGCGGTTTTTCAACGCCGTTCCCCTGCCCGAAGCTACCAGTTTCGAGTCCCAGACGGTTGAAGTGTGCGGGTTCAACGTGGCCGGGCCGCAATCGCGCGCCATGCTGCAACGGCTGACCAATACTTCGCTTGAGACGGTTGATTTCCCCTTTATGCGCTCAAAGCGGATCGAACTGGCGGGGGTCGACTGTCTGGTGCTGCGGGTGTCGTTCACCGGCGATCTGGGGTGGGAATTACACTGTGCCACCGGGGATCAGCAACGGCTATACACCGCGCTGATCGAGGCCGGGCGCGATTTCGGCGCGGGGCCGGTTGGCAGCCGGGCGCTGATGTCGCTGCGGGTGGAAAAGGGCTATGGCAGCTGGTCGCGCGAATACAGCCCCGAATACTGGCCGCAAGAGGTCGGGCTTGCGCGGCTGTGCAAGATGGACAAGGATTTCCTGAACAAGGACGCGGTGGCGCAGACGCTGGCCAATGAACCGCGCGAACAACTGGTTCTGCTGGCGCTTGACGCTGCTGACATCGATGCCTCAAACGCCGACGCCACCGGCGGAGAGCCGATTTTCAGGGACGGGCAGGGCGTGGGGCGTGTTACTTCGGGGGCCTATGGTTATAGCGTGGGCATGTCGCTGGCGCTGGGCTATGTCAAAGGGGTCGGGCCGGGTGATGCGGTAGAGGTGATGGTGTTGGGGCGTCCCCACAAGGCGCGGATACTGGCCGAACCGCCGTTTGATCCCAAAGGCCAACGGTTGCGCGGCTGAAACGCCGCCCTACCCCTGCGGCGCAAACGGATACGGCCCATCGTCATTGCCAACCCGGATCACATGGCTGATCAACACGCCCTGATCGCTTTTGTGGTGCAGCATATAGCCGGGATCATCCAACAGGAATTCGCTTTCCTTCGTCATGCTCAGATCCAGCCCCAGCCGCATGCCGATACTGGGGCAGGTGGCGACGATCGTGCCTTGCCAGCCGGTAAATGTGGCGAGATGGATGTGACCGCACAGAACCCGCTCGACACAGGGAAATCGCGCGATAATCTTCCCCAGTTGGTCCGCGCCAATGAACCCGTCCTGATCGGTTTCCAGCACGCCGCATTTCACCGGTGGGTGATGCATGAAGATCAGCGTCGGACGGCTTGGCGCCTCGGCCAGACGGGCCTCTAACCAATCCAGACGGGTGTCGCATAACTCCCCGCCCGAGGCGTTGGGAATTGTGCTGTCCAGACCGATCAGCCGCATGTCAAAGCCATCGACCACATAAGCGATAAAATCATCGACGCGGGACGGGCAGGCGGCGGCGCCAAACTCGGACCACAATGCGGCGCGGGTGTCGTGGTTGCCGGGGATCACAAAGAACGGCGCGTTCAGCCCGGCCAGAATCCGCGCGGCATTGGCCATTTGTTCCGGCGTGCCATTGTCCGTCACATCGCCACTGATCAGCACCACATCGGCGGCCGGGTCCTGCTGGTTGATATGGGCCACCACCCGTCGCAGGTTCGCCTGCATCGGCGCGATCCCAAGGGTCTTGTGGCCGTGTTCAGCGATATGGGTGTCGCTTATCTGTGCTATCAGCATTGACTTGCCTGCCTGCGTTAAGATGATGCGTCGCGGGTATCACCCCGAATTATCAATTGCCAGACGGGCGACGGGCATCATGCCCACTACGTTTGAAATCCGCTTTCCCGCAGCCTGTCCGAAATTTTTCTGGACGGATGATTATTGATGCGCCACATTTGCACCTATGCTTGGCCGCATTCCGCTCAGTGGCCCGGTTTTTTTCATTTCAAGTCATTTAACCCTGAAAAATTAGAGGTATCGCCATGCCGTTGGACGCCGAATCCGTCAAGAAACTGAAATCTCACCTTGGAAAAGCACGCAAAACCGAGATGAATTTCGGGCTGGCTTTGGGCCGGAACCCGGTGGATACCGCGCTGGTCATGCATTTTGAAAGACGCAAGGAAAAGCTGTACAAAGAGGCCCGCAAGGCCGAAGGCGTGGACAAGGCCAAATCCACTTACGGCACTGCAAGAGTTGACGGAGCGGTGCTGATCCTGTCGTGCGAAATCGACCCGCCGGTCGGGGCAAAGGCGAAATGCATGGCCTTTTTCAAGGAACACAATATTCCGTTTAAGGTCAGGATTCTGGCCCCCGCCGGCGAGGAAATAGAGGACGGGGATGGGGGGGATGAGCCCCCCGACGACGCCCCCGCGACGCCATCCGGGGATAGTGCGGACCACAAGAAGTGGCAGGAAATCGTCGATAAACTTCAGCCCAGACTGATTGCCACGCTGAAGGCCGGCAAGGGTGATCTGCAAAAGATGAAGGCCGCATGGGGGCTTGCCGGTGAAAAGGCCGCGGACGGTGACTATAAGGCCGGTAGGAAAGTGCTGTCGGCGCTGATGAAACTCATGTCGGACGCGGCTGGCGAGGCAAAAACCCAAGCCGAAAAGCAATCGGGATCGTTGGTCAGCGAGGCCGCGACCGGCAGGGAAATACTGGCCGAACTCAAGGCCAAGGTGGACCAGATCAAGGTGGCCTTTGGGCTGTTGCCGGGGCGCGTTGCCGACGGGCGTCAGATGATCGCGGACATTCAGCAGGGGGTCAAAGATCAGGATCTGGATTTCGCCCGCGTGGGGTTGACCCGGCTGGAAATGTTGCTGCGCGAGGCCGAGCCGCTAATCAAGGCGCGCTCTGAATTCAAGATGGCCGAGGGGCGGATTCAATCGCGCGCCAGTGTGATGGCGCACGTAAAAGCGGACCACCCGGAATTCGGTGATCTGGCCAAAGCGTTTCACGATGCCACTGCCGACGCGATGGGCAAGGCCGACCTTGGCGACTGGTTAGCGGCGCACCATGCGCTGGGGCCGTGGGTGCGCAGTTTGGGCGCGCTGGAAAAGGCCTATCGCCAGAGCCTTGACGAGGAAGGCCAGTACAAACTGGCCGAGCTGGACCTGACCAACCGCGCCGGACTGCTGCGGGATTTCCCGACCCAGGGGTTTGACATGGCCGATATTCTTAGCGCCTATCAAACGGCCGTGCTGGCCGCGAGTGATCTGGCGGCGAAATCGGACTGGGCCGGGGCGCTGGCCAATGTGCCGGAATGGCGCCGGCATCTAGAGATCGCCGAGGCCGCTCAGGCCAGTTACATCGCGGACAAGCAGGCGTTCGAGGATGTCGAAACCGGGCTGAAAGACGACCTTGCCGCCGCCCTGAAATTGGGCGCGGTGACCCCGGCGATGGGGGTGCTTTGCAAGGCGGTGCGCGATCAGGCTCCGTTGATCAAACCGGCCTCTGACGCCAAAAACTACGCTGTTGCCGCGCCTTTGATTCAGGAACTGGCCACCCGTGTCGCGGCGTTGCTTGAGGCGCACAGGGCCTACGACGGCCAGAAATCCACATGGGGGGTGGAGTTGGCCCAAGCAGGCGCGCGGATTGCCCGGATCGAAGGCTGCGGTGCGCTTGATCCGACGCTTGGCCCGCTCAAGGCCGGGTTCGATCAGGCGATGGCTGCGGCCCGTACCAAGGCCAAGGCCAATGATTACGCCGGCGGGCTGGCTGACCTCAGGGATGCGATGACAAGGGCCGACACGTTCCTTACCGCCAAAGATACGTACAACGATGCGCGCGCTCAGGTGTTCGACGAGGCCCGGAATGACGGTGCCGATAACATCCCCGATATCCCCGCCGCCGGCAATGACAACGGGGCCGCCATAACTGGCGTCGAAGCCGCCATGCAGGACGACAGTTCATTACGCAAAAGCAAGGGGTTGCAGGAGCTTTTGCAAGAGGCGAAAGCGGTCGATGGTCTGTATCAAAGCGTGATGTCGCAGGTCGATCCCGGCTTTGCCCAAGGCGCGTTGGCGCAGTTCGACACCGCCATTGCAAATTGCGAGGCTTATCAGAGCGGCCACAAGGAAACCGCCAGCTCCAAGGGGGATCGCCAGAAATTCGCCCAGTCTGAAAGCCTTGTCACCCATTATCGCGCGATGATCGACGACATTCGCGCGGCGATCCCTGCGCTGACCATTCTTGAGGGCACCGACCCCGCCCCGCTGGCCAGCAACGAGGCAAACGCCCTAAGGGCAATCGGCCAGATCGACGCGATCAAGGCGTCCAACCTATGTCCGGAGGCCAAGGATATCGCCGAAGGCAAACGTCGCCGGTTGATCGCCAACATGATGAAGGGTGCGACCTCGGACGATCAAATCCGCGAAGTGGCGATGATGGCGGGGGGCGATTTTCAGGAGTCCTATGAACGCCAGATGGCGCTTGGCCCGCTGACCGGAACTATTGGCGAAAGCCACGCGGCGCGCGACCATCAATCGACCCGCATTCAGCCCCCCGCAGACGCCGCCAATGTGGACCAGACCCGGCGTCTGGCCCAACGGCTGATCACCGATGACGGGCGGCTGGAACTGGCCGCGCTTTACGCCTGCGCCCCCGAGGATCTGGCCGGCGGCTCCCCGTCCTCGCGCCAGACCGCACGCGCCTTGAAACGGCTGCGTCAGGACCCCGAGGCGATTGCCTTGCTGGAAAACATCGCCGCCCCGGCCAAGGGCAGCCCGGCGGCAAAGATGGTCTGCGCCACGCTGGGTCTTGAGGCCGGCAGCGAAGTGACCGACGCCCAGACCCGGCAGGCAGCCCTTTCGTCTTTATTGGCCGAGTTGCGGCAAAAGGATGTGGGGTCGTGTTTCGCGACGCAGGTGGCCATCAACATCCACGACACCGACCCCAAACGGTACTTGCAGGACATCTCGGACATGCTGTCCAAGGGGGTGATCACCCGGACCGTCGGCGGCACAACCGTCTCCATGCCAATCGAAACCAGGATGAGCGACAAGGCGCTGGAAACCAACACGCTGAAACTGTCGCGCGGCGGCAACCCGGACCTGCTGGGGTCAAGCAACGGCGGTACCTTGGGCGATCCTGTCAAACTGGATGAAGCCCCGGCATTTCAGGCCACATTTGCCACGCTTGGCATAGATACGAACAACCGCGCGGCGGCGATGGCAGGCGCGCTTCAGTCGATGCAGAACAGCGATGAATTCAAGCGCAACCAGAACGCCAAGGCGCTCAAGGCGGGGGTGGCGACGATTGCCGACAAGGGCCAGCGCGACAAGGTGTTCAAGACGGCCATCGCGCTGCTTGAGGTTGACGGTGACAATGTGAAAACTGCCCTTGAACAGGCCATGGCCGCCGAAGGCGTGCCCGACGCCGACCCGGCCAACCAACTGGCGGCGGCCAACGCCGCTAAGGACGCCTTTGACACCATTGCCGCCGCCGCCGAGTTCAACGTCGAACCGGGCATGGTGGTGCGCCAGTTGGTGATGGACAAGATCGGCCTGAGCGAGGCCGATATCGCCAAGCAAAAGCAATACGAGGCCGCCGCAGCGGCCTTTGCCAAGGACGCAAGGCCCGACAGTGATCCGGGTCGCAAGATCGACATGGCCGAGGTCGAAAGATTGCAGGGCGAATGTGCCGACATCCGCCCCAAAATACTCCAGATGGAGGCGCTCAAGGCCGCCAGCTATGACGCCTTTACCGGCGGCGAGGACAACCGCCTGTTGCGCGCTTACGAATACACGCTGACGGCGCTGGCCGAGGAAGCCACCGAAACGACCAACATGAGAAACCTGCAAACCCAGGAAACAGAGGTGTTCGAAGACGTCCTTGATGATCTGGTTGCCCAGATGCAGGCGGCACCGCAGATTACCATGTCCGATGTCAATCTTGAGRCAATGGCCGACAACATGTTCGTAACATTTCAGGAATTGTTCCACCAAGGGACAAAGCACGCCTACGACGCATCGATTCAGGACAATGCCGTATCGGCAGATGGTAAATCGGACCGTGGCGGATTCTATCTTTACGACATTCGGGGAATTTCATCGCCCGACAACTGGATCAGGGTGGATGATGCCAAAAAGTATCAGGCGCTTGTCAAAGGGACCATGATGCTGGCATGGAAAGAAGAATTCGGCGACTATGATGACAAGGACGTGCGCGACACATCGCGGCTTATGGCCGAAATAATGGCCAGCAAGGTCGCCAGCGAGGACTTTGTCACCAAGGCTGCCGCCAAGGTCAAGTCGTGGGGCGGAGAAGAAAGCGATCTGCCATGGCAGATTGCCGATGGCGGTGAGTCCGAAAACGTTCTGGAAGTTCTCGAAGATCGCACACCCGTCAAGACTGTCCTTGGTCCGGTGCCAGCCGACAGCGACGAATTGTTCCGCCAGATAGGGAGCAACCTCAAGGTTTTGTGGCACAATAACGATGCTCTGCAAAACGCCGCCGACGAGGATGCAGAAGTTGCGACCGTCAATGCCGGGAACAAGGGCGTTCACGCCTTTTCTCTGACACCGGGCAACCCGAAACTGCGCGCAATAATCGAAAGTGCGGATGTAGACGCGGCCATTAACGCCTTTCAGACTGAAGAAAAGGTCAGATGGGACGGTGCCTTAAGTGCGATTCCCGTAACGTCGCGTGACATGGCGCAAGAGTTCATGAAGCAACACAACATATCCTCCAGATCCAGTTGGGTGGACAAAGTATGGGAAGAACTTGACACCGGGGCGTTCCCGAAGACCGGCAAGGGTGTGATCGACGCCTATATATCCCGTGTCGGTTCCTCTTCTGTGGACCGCGCCAAAGCAAGAATTAGCAGTGCGGTAACGCAGAATGTTGTTCCAGCGGTCGACTCTGCGGATCTTCAGGCCAAGCTTGAAAAACTGTCCGCCAAACTGGGGGTCTCGCCGGATTTGATTGGTGTTGTGACCAAACGCGCCAAGGATGCGTTGGATGCCAAGGACGCAACCAAGGCGACAACGGGCGATATCAGGGACCAGATTGCCACCGCGATGACCGCCGAAGGGATGGACGCGTCCGGGGCTACGCAAGAGGCCATCAATGACACGCTGCGCGAACCGGCTGGCATAATCTTTGCCGACAGCAATTGGGGGGGCGATGGCCACAGGATCAAGTTTTCAATGGTTGTGAACCCCGTCACCAGTAAAATCGAGATGTGGCAGATGAACGAAGACGGGTCCGGCGCGCGTAGAATGGACGAATCCCAATGGGTTGCGAAAGAATGGAGCATGGTCACCTGATCGCCACCACTCCCCCGCCCTCTGTGCCCTTTCAGACCACCTGAATCGACTGACTGAAACACCCTCATGCGGCCTGCCTGAAAAGGCGGGTCGCAAGTCGCTTGCCATAAAAGATGTAATGCGGTACCGTAATGCGTGATTAGAGATGATCCTGAACAAAGGACGACCGCAATGGCTACGGATTTAAGCGTTGGAACCTCCCTTGGCAGATCGCTGAAGGTGGATGTCGGGCGGACCATCGACTTTATGGGCGACGATTGCCGGGTCTACGCCACGCCGTCGCTGATCCGCGACATTGAACACGCCTGCCGCGATCTGATCTTTGAACGCACGCCCGACGGTCAGGATTCGGTTGGCACCGTGGTTTCGATCACCCACCTGGCCCCGACGTTGCTGGATATGGAGGTGGAAATCACCGTGACAATCGCCGAACTCGACGGGCGCAAGGTGGTGTTCGAGGTGGTCGCAAACGACCCCGTCGATCTGATCTGCAAGGGTCGCCACGAACGGTTCATTGTCGATGTCGCAAAAACCCGGTCCAGATTGCTAGCAAAGGCTGAAAAAGCCGGAAAGTCCTGAAAGGCACCCGCCCCATGTCGACCTCTGCCCCAACGACCCGCAAATCGGTCTCGTCCTATTGTTATCAATGTGTGGCCGGCCCGGACCTGCTAAAGGTTGATATTCAGGACGGTATCCCCTATCAAATCCGCCCAAACGCCAGTGCCGCCGACATTCACCCGGCCGCCGGCAAGGTCTGCGTCAAGGCCTTTGGGCTGATCCAGAAAACCAACAACCCCAACCGCATACAGACGCCGATGATGCGCACCAATCCCAAAAAAGGCCGCAATCAGGACCCCGGTTTCAAGCCTGTCAGCTGGGATGCGGCGCTGGATGCGATCAGTAAAAAACTGAACAAGGCACGCGCCGATGGGCTTAAGGACGAGTCGGGTTTCCCCCGTGTCGCGGCCAGCTTTGGCGGCGGCGGCACCCCCACCGTTTACATGGGCACCTTCCCGGCGTTCCTGTCTGCGTGGGGGCCGGTCGACATGAGTTTCGGCAGCGGGCAGGGGGTGAAATGCTATCACTCTGAACATCTCTACGGCGAACTCTGGCACCGCGCCTTTACCGTCTCACCCGACACGCCGCTGGTCGAACTGATCCTGTCCTTCGGGGCCAACGTCGAAGCGTCGGGTGGGGTCTGCGGCGTGAAACGCCACGCCGACGCCCGCGACCGGGGCGTCAAACGCATCCAGGTTGAGCCGCACCTGTCGGTCACCGGCGCGTGCTCTGCCCAGTGGGTGCCAATTAAGCCCAAGACCGACCCCGCGTTCATGTTCGCGCTGCTGCATGTATTGCTGCACGAAATCCCGCGCGATAGGCTGGATATCGCGTTCCTCAAACGGCGCACGTCCTCGCCCTATCTGGTGGCACCTAACGGGTTCTACCTGCGCGATCCTGACAGCCTAAAGCCGCTGATCTGGGATTTGAAGACCGCGCGCGCCGTGGCCTATGATACCGCCGACACCGACCCGGCACTTGAGGGAGAATTCGCCGTTTCCGGTCTGGAAACCGGCCCCGATGACGTGGAATGGACCCATAAAGACGCCCCCGTAAGGCCGGCTTTTGCGCATCTTGTGGCGCATGTGGAACCCTATACGCCCGAATGGGCCTCGGCGATCTGCGACGTGAAATCCGCCATCATCCGCGACACCGGCATGCAGTATATCGACCACGCCCACGTGGGCGAAACTATCGAAGTCGATGGGCAGGTAATGCCGTTCCGCCCGGTGGCCATCTCGTTGGGCAAGACCGTGTGCAATGGCTGGGGTGGGTATGAATGCGTCTGGGCGCGCACCCTGATGGCCTGCCTGATCGGCGGGCTTGAGGTGCCGGGGGGCACGCTTGGTACAACTGTGCGGCTGAACCGGCCTGCGGATAATCGCTGGTCCTCGGTGGTGCCGGGGCCGGACGGGTTCATGAATTACCCGATGAACCCGACCAAAAAGGGCGAATGGCACAGCAGTTCTTCATCGCGCCACGCGCACCAGACATTGGTGCCGCTGGCCGCCAATTCGCCGTGGTCGCAGGCGCTGGGACCAACCCATCTGGCGTGGATGATGCAGAAACAGGGGTTCGACCACCTGCCCAAGCCGACGCAGCCTGATGTGTGGTTTGTCTACCGCACCAACCCGGTGATTTCCTTTTGGGACACCGATGTTGTGGCCGATGCCATCGCCAATTTCCCGTTTACCGTCTGTTTCGCCTATACCATGGACGAAACCAACCACATGGCTGACATCCTGCTGCCCGAATGCACCGACCTTGAGGGGCTGCAACTGATCCGCATCGGTGGGTCGAAATATGTGGAACAATTCTGGGATCATCAGGGGTTTGCCCTGCGCGACCCGGCCAGCGCGCCCATGGGCGAGGCGCGCGATTTCACATGGATCGCCACCGAACTGGCCCGACGCACCGATCTGCTGGAGAAATACAACACCGCCATCAACAAAGGGGCCGCCGGTATCCGGCTGTTTGGCAAGGGCTACGATTTCTCGCTGCCCGTGGATAAGCCGCATTCGGTCGAAGAAATATGGGACCATTCCTGCCGCGCCGCCAGTGCCGAGTTGACCGACGGCGCGCAATCGCAGGGGTTGGAGTATTACCGCGAACACGGCTTTCGCACCAAGCCGTTCCCGCGCGCGCAATGGTATCTCTACCCGGAAATGGTACGTCAGGATCTGCGGTTCGAACTGCCCTATCAGGAACGCCTGTTGCGCATCGGTCAGGAACTGGGCGCGCGGCTGCATGAACAGGGCATCACATGGTGGGATCGCCAGTTAAAGGAATACGAGGCGATGCCCCATTGGCAGGATCTGCAAGGCCTGTGGGAAGACGCGCTTGAGAAACGCTATGACGTGAAAATCGGTGATTATCCGTTTTGGTTACTGTCCGCGCGCTCGATGCAATATTCATGGGGCGGCAACGCCGGGCTACAGATGATCCACGAGGTGGCGGCCAATGTGGCGGGCCACGGCGGCGTCTTGATGAACCCCGCGGCGGCCAAAACGCTGGGGCTGGTCGAAGGCGAGCGGGTCGAAATCGCCTCGCCCACCGGCACCACCACCGGGGCTGTGATCCTGCGCAATGGCATCCGCCCGGACACGTTGTTGATGATCGGCCAGTTCGATCACTGGAAAACGCCGTTCGCCAAAGACCTGAAAACCCCCAGCATGAACGCCCTGACGCCGATGATGTTAGAGCTGACCGATTCAACCGGCTCGGGGGCCGATCTGGTGCGGGTGGCGGTGAACAAACTGGGGGCCAGGCCATGACCCGCTATGTGATCGTTGCCGACCTGAACCGTTGTGTCGGCTGTCAGACCTGCACATCGGCGTGCAAACACGCCAACGCCACCGCGCCGGGTATTCAATGGCGCAAAGTGCTCGACTTTGAGGTCGGCGACTTTCCCGATGTGTCGCGCGCGTTCCTGCCGGTGGGCTGCATGCATTGCGACGACCCACCCTGTCTGGATGTGTGCCCGACCACCGCCACCCGCAAACGCGCCGATGGCATCGTCACCATCGACTATGACGTGTGCATCGGCTGCGCCTATTGCGCCGTGGCCTGCCCCTATCAGGCGCGGTTCCGGGTCGACGAACCCGCCGTGGCCTTTGGCGGCAAGGCGATGCGCCACGAAGACCTGCTGGAAGACCCCGCCCGCATCGGCGTCGCCCAGAAATGCACCATGTGTGTCGATCTGATCGACGCAGGCCTGTCGCAGGGCCTGACGCCGGGCGTCGATCCCGGTGCCACTCCGGCCTGCGTAAGTTCCTGCATCGCCGGGGCGCTGCATATGGGGGACCTCGATGATCCCAACAGCAATGTCTCAAAATTACTGCGTGAAAACAGGCATTTCCGTATGCACGAAGACCTCGGCACCGGGCCGGGTATCTATTACCTTTATGACAAAGGCATTGGTGATCACACGGCGATAGAACCGGCTCCGATGGTGGCCGATCCGGTGGGGTTGGCGGCGGTGTCGCCCAAGCTGCAAACAAACTGGGACTGGCGCGCGGCGGCGAATTTTATCCTTGGCGGGGCGGGTACAGGGCTGTTTGCTACCACGGTGATTGCCGGCTTGTTCGAACCGGTGCACTGGTGGGCGGCGTTTTTGGCGCTGGCGATGGTCGGGACCGGGCTGTTTTGCGTATGGCTGGAAATCGGCCGGCCATGGCGGTTCCTGAACGTTCTGCGCAACCCCGGAACAAGCTGGATGACCCGCGAGGCAATGGCCGCCGCACCGTTCTTTGGTTTTGGAGCGCTCTACCTGTTGTGGCCGGGCTGGATGGCGGGGGTGCCGGCGGCGGTATCGGGGCTGGCCTTTGTCTATTGTCAGGCGCGGATATTGCGCGCCGCCAAGGGCATTCCCGCATGGCGCCAACCGGGCATTGCCACGCTGGTGGTCATCACCGGGCTGACCGAAGGCGTGGCTCTGTTTGGCGTGATGGCCGTTCTGATGGGGTTTGAGTTCATGGAGCTGGCAATCGTCGGCTCCGGTCTGATGGTGCTGATCGCCCTGCGCGCCTTGGCGTGGCAGACCTATCGCGGCGCGCTGGGCACGGCGGGGGCACCGGTTGGCGCGCTGAATGCGTTGGATCAAGGGCGCGCCAACCTGTCGGCACGGGTGCAGGCGGTGGTTCTGGGCGTGGCCATCATCGGGTTGTTCAACCCGCCGGTTCTGGCGCTGGCCGGGGTGCTGGTGGTGGTGACTGGCTGGGGTTTCAAACACACGCTGATCACCCGCGCGGCGTTCAATCAGGGCTATGCGATCACCCGCATGCCCGCCCGTGGCGCGGGGGTAAGCGCGCCGGGGATAAAGCCCGGATGGGCAACGGAATAAGGGGATTGCCATGAACGTTCAACACAACACACGGCCCGACCATGACCCGGGTTTCATGTTCGCCCCCGAGGCGGAAACCATGGCCCGCCCGGCGCTGACCGCCTTGCAAAAGGACCGTTTGACGTGGTCGCTGAACCGGGCGTACGACAACGTGCCGCATTATCGCCGGGCCTTTGATGCCGCCGGGGTAAAGCCCGGACATCTGCGCAGTCTTGCTGACCTGAGGAACTTTCCCTTCACCGTCAAAACCGACCTGCGCGACAATTACCCCTACGATATCTTTGCTACGCCGGTGCATGAACTGGCCCGCATCCACGCCTCAAGCGGCACCACCGGCAAGCCCACCGTGGTCGGCTATACCAAGGGCGATCTGGACCGCTGGGCCGACCTGATGGCGCGCTCTATGGCGGCGGCAGGGGCGCGACCGGGGGATGTTTTGCACAATGCTTATGGCTATGGGCTGTTCACCGGCGGCTTGGGCGCACATGCGGGCGGGCAACGGCTGGGCTGCGCGGTGGTGCCGGTGTCGGGCGGTGGCACCGAACGGCAGGTCACCCTGCTGCGTGACCTTGGCGCGTCGATCCTGTGCGCCACGCCGTCTTACGCGCTGAACATCGCCGAGGTGGCCGAGGGCATGGGCGTCGATATCGCCGCCCTGTCGCTGCGGCGCGGCATATTTGGTGCCGAACCCTGGAGCAACGAGATGCGCGCCGAGCTGGACGCTCGGCTGGGGCTGAAATCGGTGGATGTCTACGGGCTGTCGGAAATTATGGGACCGGGGGTGGCGTGCGAATGCGACGTGGCCCGCGACGGGTTGCACGGCTGGGAGGATCATTTCCTGTTCGAAGTGATCGACCCCGAAACCCTTGAACCGTTGCCAATGGGCGAAGTGGGCGAGCTGGTGATCACCACCCTGACCAAAGAGGCGATGCCGATGATCCGCTATCGCACCCGCGATATTACCCGCCTGACGGATGAACCCTGCGCGTGCGGGCGCACCCATCTGCGCATCTGCCGGGTCACGGGGCGCGACGACGACATGATGATCATTCGCGGTGTGAACGTGTACCCTAGTCAGGTGGAATCGGTGCTGGTCGGGCTGGACGGCCTGTCGCCGCATTACCAGATCAGGCTGTTCAAACAGGGGTCGATGGATGCAATGGCGGTGGATGTGGAAATCCTGCCGGATGTGCCGGACCATGCAGATGCCTTTGCCGCGCATGCGCAAAAAGTGCGCCACCATATCAAGTCGATCATCGGCGTAAGT
The DNA here is from genome assembly GCA_002400675.1 of Paracoccaceae bacterium. GTDB lineage: Bacteria > Pseudomonadota > Alphaproteobacteria > Rhodobacterales > Rhodobacteraceae > NVQY01. The sequence continues at coordinate 14,276 of NVQY01000014.1, forward strand.
TGCGATGTGACTGTCAAACGCCCCGGCGAAGTGCCACGGTCCGAGGGCAAAGCGGTGCGGGTGGTGGATCAGCGCAAGCCATAGACCCGATCCTTTGATCTTGCCAAACCGACCCGCCCGATCCCTGACCTGTCAACCTGCCGTAGGATGGGGTTTTACCCCATCTTCTGTTGCGAGGTGTCGATAGGAAGATGGGGTAAAACCCCATCCTACGGACCCACGCAAGGTTGCGTCTTTGCACTGGCCGGACGGCCCATTGGCAGGGGCACCACCCTTCTTCCTAAATCTCAAACGCCGCCTCAAGCGGGGCAATATCGCCCACCTCATCCGACACATGCGCCTTATAGGGTTTGCGACGCCCGCGATACAGGATGCCGGTGTTCATGCCGTCATCGGTCATGATGCGACGCGCCGCGCGGGCCGGGTCATCCGTGGCTTCGACCTGTGCGGTATGCACCGTGTTCTTCCATTCCTTTTCGTCGGGGCGAAAGGTCACGCAAGGCGACAGGATTTCGACAAACGAGAATCCGGGGTGATTGACCGCCTCGACCAGCGTCTTGGTGGTGGCCTTGATGTTGCCGGAAAACTCGCGTGCGACGAAATTCGCGCCAGACGCCAGCGCGATCACCAGCGGGTGAAACGCCCTTAGTCCGGTGCCACCCGGTGAAAGCGCGCTGTCCCAGTCCGACTCTGTGGTGGGCGACGGCTGGCCTTTGGTCATGCCGTAAACCCGGTTGTCCATCACCACATAGGTCATGTCCACATTGCGCCGGCAGGCGTGCAAAAAGTGGTTGCCGCCGATGGAAAACCCGTCGCCGTCCCCGCTCATCACCATCACCGTCAGATCGGGGCGTGACACCTTCAGCCCCGCCGCCAGCGCCAGCGACCGCCCATGCACCCCGTGAAAACCATAGCAGTTGGTGTAGGCCGGAATGCGCGACGAACAGCCGATGCCGGACACCACGGCGATATCTTCGGGGCGGCGACCCAATTCGGCCAGCGCCTTGGTGATCGACATCAGCACATGGAAATCACCGCAACCGGGGCACCAGATCGGGTTGATGTCGGACTTGTAATCTCCGGCTTTGAATTTGCGGGCGTTCATAAGCTGCTCCAATCACGGATTTGGGTGGCAATTTCGTCCGGGCCGATCAGATACGGCCCCTCGCGGTTGAATTGTCGCGTGTCCGGCGGCAGGTCCATATGCGCGCGGATATGGCGATAGAACTGGCCAGAATGGGTTTGTTCGACCACCAGCACCCGGCTGGCACCCGCCAGGGCTTTGCCAAGCGCGGCCACCGGGAACGGTGAGATCTGGCGCAAGGACACCAGTTTCACGCCCCGTCCCTCGCGCGCCAGCATCCGCACCGCCTCGCGCGCGGGGCCGGTCATTGATCCCCATGTCAGGATCACCGTATTGCCGGTGCCCTCGACCGCGCCCCAGTGATCGCCAAAGGCGAACTGGTCAATCTTGTCGCGACGCTTGTCCATCTGTTCCTTCTGGTCCGACTTTTTGCTGGACGGGGTGCCGCGCACCGTGTGGGTCAGACCATCAGCCGTATATTGCCCGCCCGTTGTGCCGGGAATGGCCATCGGCGATACGCCGTCAGCCGTCAGCGCGTAGCGGTCATAGCTCTGATCCGCCTGTCCCTGCCAGATTTTGCGCTGACCGATGAAGGCTACATTCGCGGGCCGTTCGATCAACACGCGCGCCTGTCCAAGCGATTGATCCGAAAGAACAACCACCGGCGTTTGCAGCGCCTCGGCCATATGCACCGCCCATTGGGTGGTGAACAGGCAATCGGCCACACTCAGCGGCGCGACAACCACATGCGGCGCGTCGCCGTGAAAGCCGTAGACGGCGATGTTCAGATCAGATTGCTCAGACTTGGTGGCGATTCCCGTCGATGGCCCGCAGCGCATCACATCGACCACCACAATCGGCACTTCGGCGGCGGCCGCCAACCCAAGGCTTTCCATCATCAGCGCCAGCCCGGGGCCAGAGGTGGCGGTAATCGACGCGCGCCCGCCGTAGGAGGCACCGATGATCATGTTGATCGACGACAGTTCATCCTCGGCCTGCACCAGCGCGCCACCGATCGAGGCCAGCGCCGGGGCGAGGTATTCCAGCACCTCGGTCGCTGGCGTAATCGGATAGGCGGCGGCAAAGCGCACGCCGCCGCGCAGCGCGCCCAGACCAACCGCCTCATTGCCGGTGATCAGCCAGCGCTTATCGCTGCTTTCGGGCACCGGTTTCAGCGGATAGGATTGCCCATAACCGGCGGCCTGCGCCATCCCGGCCTCTATGCATTTGCGCCCGGCTTCGACCACTGCTTCGCCCTTTTTCGCCAGCTTGGCGGTGACCACCTGCATCAGGGATTCAATCGACAGGCCGATCAGCCCGGCCACCAACCCCACCGCGATCATGTTTTCGCGTCCGCCCGGAATGTCCTTGGCCCGCGCGTTCAATTCGCAGTTTTCAACCGAAGTGCCCGCGTCGGTGATGGCCCCCGGCACCGGCCCGGCATTGGGGTCGGCAATCACCAGCCCACCGGAGGCTACCGGCATATCGCCAATGAACCGGTCGGCGTTTTTCCAGTCTATCGCCACCAGAATGTCGAAATCCTTGGTCATGCATTCCGCCGGGGTGGTGGACAGCCGTACCAGCGCCGCCGCCTCTCCGCCGCGAATTTGCGGGCCGACGGATCGCACGAGGACGCCGTACCAGCCGACCTTGCCGGCGGCCTCTTGCAGGATTGATCCGGCGGTTATCGCGCCGGCACCACCGGTGCCGACAATGGCGAAAGAGACGCTTTCCAGGGGGGCATTCAAAGGGGCCATCATAGTTCCGATCCGATCCTGTAGGGGTGATCCGAAGTCTTTCGCAGACTTGGCGGGAATTCCCCATTGACGCTAAAGAAGTATTAGAGTACCTAATTACGGTAATAAGAATTTGCGGCGCTGTCAACAACCCAAACGCCGATCAGACCGGAGGATAAAATGGCCCGACGCTGGAGGATGGTTTCAGGGGATACCCCGATGAAGCTGGAACAGTTCGACCCCGCAACGCCGGGGACCGGCGAGGTGGTTGTGGAAATCGCCGGATGTGGCGTCTGCCACACCGACCTTGGCTATTACTATGACGGGGTGCGCACCAATCAGGCGTTGCCGCTGACGCTGGGCCACGAAATCAGCGGCACGGTGGTTCAGGCGGGCGACGGCGCGCAGGATTGGCTGGGACAGACGGTCATTATTCCCGCCGTGATGCCCTGCGGAGAATGTGACGCCTGCAAACGCGGCAAGGGGACTATCTGTCGGGCGCAAAAGATGCCGGGCAATGATATCGAGGGCGGGTTTGCCTCGCACATCACGGTGCCCGCGCGCGGGCTTTGTCCGGTGGATATGGACCGGTTGCGCGCCGTCGGGCTGGAACTGGCCGATGTGTCGGTCGTCGCGGATGCGCTGACCACGCCTTATCAGGCGGCGGTGCAGGCCGGGGTTGGTCCCGGTGATCTGGTTGTTGTGAATGGCGTCGGCGGCGTTGGCGGATACGCGGTGCAGGTGGCCGCCGCGATGGGGGCGTTGGTGGTCGCCATTGATGTGGTGCCGGAAAAGCTGGCCGCGCTGGATGGCTATGGTGCTGCGCTGACGCTGAATGCGCGGGACTTTGACGGGCGCGCGCTCAAGAAAGAAATCATCGGTTTTGCCAAGGCCAATGGCCTGCGCACGCGCGAATGGATCATCATGGAATGCTCCGGCACAGCCGCCGGGCAAACCACCGCCTTTGGCCTGCTGAACCACGGGGCCACCATGTGCGTGGTCGGCTTCACCATGGACAAGGTCGAAGTGCGCCTGAGCAACCTCATGGCCTTTCACGCCCGCCTTTTGGGCAACTGGGGCTGCCCGCCAGAACTCTATCCCGGCGCGCTTGATCTGGTGCTTAGCGGCAAGGTCAAACTGGCACCGTTTGTCGAACAACGCGCCCTTGATGACATCAACGACGTTTTCCGCGCGGTGCACGACGGCAAGTTCGTGCGCCGCGCCATCCTGACACCCAACGAACCGCGCCCCACAGAAATTCCCCCAGCAGGAGAGACCGCATGAAAGACGCCAATTTCGAATTTGTATCGCATGATCTGGTATCCGACGAGACCCGCGAAGGCATCACCGGTGGGGTGATTTATGAAAAGCGCCCGGCAAAACTGGCCGATGGCTCGGTCGTGGAGGGACTTTTTAACGTCTGGATAACGCTGAACAATCCGACGCAGTACAATTCCTACACCACGGATATGGTGAAATCGGTGATCCTGGCCTTCCGCGCCGCGTCCAATGCGCGCGACGTCAATGCGGTGGTGTTCACGGCTGCTGGCGACAAGGCATTCTGCACCGGGGGCAACACCAAGGAATACGCCGAATACTACGCCGGACGCCCGCAAGAATACCGCCAGTACATGCGGCTGTTCAACGACATGGTGTCGGCCATCTTAGGCTGCGACAAGCCGGTTATCTGCCGGGTCAACGGTATGCGCATCGGCGGCGGGCAGGAAATCGGCATGGCCTGCGATTTCTCGGTGGCGCAGGATATGGCGCGGTTCGGGCAGGCGGGGCCGAAACACGGCAGCGCGGCGATAGGTGGCTCGACCGACTTTCTGCCGGTGATGATCGGCTGTGAACAGGCGATGAACTCGGGCATCCTGTGCGAAAGCTACACAGCGCAAAAAGCGCTGCGGCTGGGCATGTTGACCGACATCGTACCGGGGCTGAAAGTGGACGGCGAATACATCGCCAACCCGCTGGTGATCACCGAGATGAAGACCGACTACATGGGCCGTATCATCCATGGAGAGCTTAAGACCGGCGACGACCTGGCCGCCGGCAAGGCGCTGATGAAAACCGGGGTGATGGACCTGAGCGCCCTTGACGCCAAGGTTGAAGAGCTATGCACCAAGTTGTTGCTGACCTTCCCCGATTGCACCACCAAATCGGTCGAAGAACTGCGCAAACCCAAGCTGAACGCGTGGAACGCCAACAAGGAGAATTCCCGCGCTTGGTTGTCTCTGAACATGATGACCGAGGCCAAGACCGGTTTCCGCGCCTTCAACGAAGGCGACCGCGAAAACGGCCGCGAGGTGGATTTTGCCACCATGCGCCGCGAATTGGCGACAGGCGCGCAATGGACCGATGATTACATCGACAGCCTGATGCCGGGAGCGCGCAAGTGACTGATTGCCTTGGCATAAGTCTGGACCGGGACGGAGCCTTGCTGCGGCTTAGCCTCAACCGGCCCAAGGCCAATATCGTTGATGCCGAGATGATTGCGGCGCTGGACACCGCGTTGGGCGATCTCGTTGATCTGCGTGATCTCAAGGCGGTGTTGCTCAGTGCCGAAGGCCCGCATTTCAGCTTTGGTGCCTCCGTCGAAGAACATTTGCCACAAAGTTGTGCCGCGATGCTAAAGGCGCTGCACGCATTGGTGCGCCGGATGCTGACCTATCCGGTGCCGGTGCTGGTGGCCATCCAAGGCCAGTGCCTGGGCGGTGGGTTAGAGGTGGCGATGGCCGGGCATCACCTGTTTGCCCGCGCCGATGCCAACCTTGGTCAGCCGGAAATGATGCTGGGGGTGTTTGCCCCCGCCGCCTCAGTCCTGATGCCCGAACGGGTGGGACAGGCCCGCGCCGAAGACCTGTTGTATTCGGGCCGCTCGGTCAGTGGTCGTGATGCCCTTGCCATGGGTCTGGTTGACGACGTGGCCGACGATCCGGTCGCGGCGGCGCTAACCTATTTTGACACCCATCTCGCCGGCAAAAGCGCCAGTTCCCTGCGCATGGCCGTCCGCGCCGCCCGCGCCGGGTTCACCGCAAAAATCATCGCCCGCCTTGACGAGGTCGAGGCGCTTTACCTCAACGAATTGATGTCCACCCGTGACGCGAAAGAGGGCCTGAACGCCTTTATCGCCAAACGCCCAGCCAAATGGGAGAACGCATGACCAGTCCAACAACTGCCGAATTAGTTGCGCTTGCGCAGGATCTTTACGAGGATCTGAGTTTCACCAGCGCCCGCGAATGGAAAAAGGCCGATCCGACCCGCAAGGTGATCGGCTATCTGCCGGTCTATGTCCCGCGCGAGCTGATTCACGCCGCTGGCATGTTGCCCCTGGGCATCCTTGGCGGGGGCGATAACCTTGAGGTGATCCACGGCGACGCCTATTATCAAAGCTACATTTGCCGCATCCCGCGCTCGACCATAGAACTGGGCGTGTCCGGGCGGCTGGATTTTGTCGATGGCATGTTGTTTCCGTCGATTTGCGACGTGATCCGCAACCTGTCCGGCATGTGGAAGATGCTGTTCCCGGAAACCTATTCCAAGTATTTCGACGTGCCGCAGACCTATAAGGACGAGATTGGCGGCACCTTCTACATCAACGAAATGCGCGAATTCTTAAGCGATCTGGAAAAGATCGCCGGGCGCAAAATCACCGACGAACAGATCAACGCGTCGATCGCAGTCTACAATCAAAACCGCCGCTTGGTGAACGAGTTGTACGAGTTGCGCGCGGCGATGCCATGGCAGGCCCCGGCCTCTGAGGCGTATCTGATCATCCGCGCCGGGTTGGTGTTGCCGGTCGAAGAACACAGCGAAATGCTGCGCCAGTATATCGACGCCGCCAAGGCCGAAAAACGACCCATTAAGGACAATTCCAAGGTGGTGGTGACGGGGATGTTCTGTGAACAGCCGCCCCTTAACCTGATCAAATCACTGGAACTTTCGGGTTGCTATGTGGTGGATGACGATTTCATGCTGGTGTCACGCTGGCTAATTGGCGATGTGCCAACGACGGGCGATCCGGTCTATCACTTGTCGCAAGCCTTCCTGCATCACTCGATGTCCACGGCCGCCAAATATGAGCCGGATCAGGCCGAAAAGGGTCAGTTTCTGGTGCGTGCAGTGCGCAAGACCGGGGCCGAAGGGGTGATATTCGCCTCGACCAGTTTCTGCGATCCGGCGCTGTTGGACCGGCCCATGTTGCAGAACGTTCTCAAGGCCGCCGACATCCCGTTCATCGCCTTCAAATACGCCGAAAACTCTGGCCAGATGCAGCCCATCCGCGAACAGGCCGGAACCTTCGTTGATTCAATCAAATTATGGAGCGCCGCATGAGACCTTCCGTTCTGAAAGCCCAGCCCGCAGACGTCCTCAAGGACGCCTCGATGATCAAGCAAAAGGAAATGATGGCGAACCATTACAATCGCCTGACCGACGCCAAGGAGAACGGGCACAAGGTGGCTTCGACCTTTGTTCCGGGCAACCTCAATGAACTGATCATGTGTTTCGATCTGGTCAACAACCTGCCCGAAGTGAACGCCATTCAGTCCGGTCTGCGCAAACAATCCGGTGCCTATATCATGGAGGCCGAACGCGCCGGGCATTCCGAAGATGTCTGTACCTACGTCAAGTCCGACATCGGCATGATGATGAAGGGCAACATCGGTCCCAACGGCAAAAAGCTGCCGGACCCGGACGTTCTGCTGCTGTCTTACACCGGCTGTTTCACCTTCCTGAAATGGTTCGAACTGCTGCGTGAGCAGTATAAATGCCCGACCATTTTCCTTCAAACGCCCTATATGGCCGACGGCAAGGTGACGCCGAACATGGTGCAATATATGGTCAAGCAGTTGAAAGAAGACGTTATTCCAACGCTTGAAAAAGTGTCTGGCGTCAAATTCGACATTGACCGTCTGCGCGAATATCTGGCCAAGTCGGCCAAGGCCGAGGACGATCTGGTCTACATCCTGCAAAGCGGCAAGAACAAGCCGTCGCCGATTGATGCCTATTTCGGCGGCATCTACTACATCGGCCCGATTTTTGGCGCGTTCCGGGGTACCGATGACGCCATCGACTATTACCGCTTCCTGCGCGAAGAGGTCGATCAGCGCATCGCTAAGGGGCTGGGACCGGTCACGCCGGACGGGCCGATGGGCGACGAAAAATTCCGCCTCGTGGTCGAAGGCCCGCCCAATTACACCAGCTTCCGCCAGTTTTGGAAGATGTTCTATGACGAAGGCGCGGTGGTGGTTGCGTCCAGCTATACCAAGGTTGGCGGCACCTATGATTACGGCTTCCGGCACGACCCGGACCGGCCCTTGGAAACCCTCGCGGAATATTGCCTTGGGGTCTACACCAACCGATCCCTGCCCATGCGCATCGACATGCTGTGCGATTACATCAACGAATACGAGGCGGACGGGCTGCTGATCAATTCGATCAAATCGTGCAATTCGTTCTCTGCCGGGCAGTTGCTGATCATGCGCGAGGTGGAAAAACGCACCGGCAAACCGGCGGCGTTCATCGAAACCGATCTGGTTGATCCGCGCTATTTTTCGGGTGCCAACGTCAAGAACCGGTTGGAAAGTTACTTCCAGATGGTCGAACAGAAACGCAGCGGACGGGGGGCGGCAGCATGAAAACCTTTGTAGGCATTGATTTGGGGTCCACCACAACCAAGGCGGTTTTGATGGACGAAGACGAACGCATTCTGGGGCGTGGCATCACCAATTCGCGATCCAATTATGACACCGCCTGTCGGGTGGCCCAGCAAGAGGCTGCCGTTGACGCGCGGTTCACCCTGTTCCGGCGAGAATTTGGTGCCGAGGACGGATCGGCCAAGGAAGTAGAGGATTTCCTCGCCGGTCTGGAACGCGCCTTTCGGTTGGAACAGTTCTTGGAACAGCTTGATGACCTTGAAGAAACCTGCATCCGTCAGGTACGCGGCGCGCGGTTTGAGAAAAACGCCGACGGGGTGAAAACCGCGCTGGGCGAGGTGTTCAACCGCCTGCGCGGCGAGGCGGCGGCGATGTTTGCGCCGGGGGCCACGCGCAAGTCGGATTTCTTTCGCGACATTGCCGGGTCCAAGTATCTGGGCCACGCCGAAGATGTCGCCCGCGACGCCGGGCTTGGCTATGATCTGTTGCTGAACGTCTATGACAAGTCGATCATCGCGGTGGAAAACCGCCCCCCCAAGGGCGAACTTTCGGACAAGTTCAAACGCGCCCTGAAACGGGTCACCGAACAGGGCATCGGCCTGGCCGGCGAGATGCAAAATCAGGTGGAAATGGCGCTCGATATCGAGTTGGAGGAAACCTATCTGGTCGGCACCGGCTATGGCCGTGTGACCCTGCCGTTCTCCAAGGAACATATCCGTAGCGAAATTCTGTGCCACGGGTTGGGGGCGCATATGATGTATCCCAAAACCCGCACGGTGCTGGATATCGGCGGGCAGGACACCAAGGGCATTCAGGTGGACGAACATGGAATCGTTGAGAATTTCCAGATGAACGACCGCTGCGCCGCTGGGTGCGGGCGCTATCTTGGTTATATCGCTGACGAGATGAACATGGGGCTGCACGAACTCGGGCCGCTGGCGATGAAGTCGGAAAAACCGGCGCGTATCAACTCTACCTGCACGGTGTTTGCGGGGGCTGAACTGCGCGACCGTCTGGCGCTGGGCGAGGCGCGCGAGGATATTCTGGCCGGTCTGCACCGGGCGATCATCCTGCGGGCGATTTCGATCATATCGCGGTCGGGCGGGGTGACGGATCAGTTCACATTCACCGGCGGCGTGGCCAAGAACGAGGCGGCGGTGCGCGAGTTGAAAAAACTGGTGTTCGAGAACTACGGCGAGGTCAAGATCAACATCGACCCAGAGTCGATTTACACCGGCGCGCTGGGCGGGGCGGAATTTGCCCGCCGCGCCGCGCAGGGACGCATGGAAGGAGTGGACGCATGACACTTACAGCAGGAATTGATGTGGGCACGGGCGTCGTCAAGGCGGTGATATTTCGGGTTGAGGATGGCCGCGAAGAATGGCTGGCGCG
>NVQY01000015.1 GCA_002400675.1 Paracoccaceae bacterium
AAGCCTAAGCCAACACCGCCCGCAGTTTTTCCGCCTGCCCCGCCAGCAAATCACTATCCGCCATGGTCCCCGGCGGGCGCATACGCTGGCCATCCTTGCGCGGCAAAACGTGGAAATGCAGGTGGAATACTTCCTGTCCACCCGCCGCTTCGTTGAACTGTTGCAGGGTGACTCCATCGGCCCCGAACGCCTGCATCGCCGCGCGTGACAGTTTCTGCACCGTGGCCATCACCGCCGCCATTTGCGCCGGGCTGGCATCCAGCAGGTTGCGCGCCGGCGTCTTGGGAATCACCAGCAGGTGGCCGTCGCTGCGTGGCATGATGTCGAGAAAGGCGAAAGTGTCCGCATCCTCGTAGACCTTGTGGCACGGCAGGTCCCCGCGCAGGATCCGGGCAAAGATGTTGTCGTTGTCATAGCTCATGGCGTCGCCTTTATGTTTCGCGCCCGTTTTTGCGGCCCGCCACCGCCCACGTCAAGCTTTGAACCGGGACTCAACCCGGGTAAATGGTGTTGCTGGTTGATCTCGAACAAGGGGGCGCGTCAATTTATCTTGATCCAGATCAATATCGCCCATTGAAGCAAAGCCGATGCCTCTTTAAAACCAACCTCAACCCGTGCGGTCCGCAAACCGGGGCGCGCGATAACATACAACAGGAGGCACGCAATGGCAGACGCAGCCATTCATGGCGACGGACATGAAGATGAGCGCGGATTTTTCACCCGCTGGTTCATGTCAACGAACCATAAAGATATTGGTATTCTCTATCTGGTCGCATCTGCGGCCGTAGGCTTTATTGCGGTGTCTTTCACCGTTTACATGCGCATGGAGCTGATGAACCCCGGCGTTCAGTACATGTGTTTGGAAGGGGCGCGGCTGTTTCCCGACCCTTCGGCTGTATGTACCCCCAACGGGCATTTGTGGAACGTTCTGATCACCTATCATGGTGTTCTGATGATGTTCTTTGTGGTCATCCCCGCGCTATTCGGCGGATTTGGCAACTTTTTCATGCCGTTGCAGATCGGTGCGCCGGATATGGCGTTCCCGCGGATGAACAACCTGTCGTTCTGGATGTATATCGCCGGTGTGGTCATGGGGGTGGCGTCGATGCTGTCGCCCGGTGGCGACAATCAGCTTGGGTCTGGCGTTGGCTGGGTGCTTTATCCACCGCTGTCGACCAGTGAAGGCGGGTATTCGATGGATCTGGCGATCTTTGCGGTCCACCTTTCGGGGGCCTCTTCGATCCTGGGGGCGATCAACATGATCACCACGTTCCTGAATATGCGTGCCCCGGGCATGACCCTGTTCAAGGTGCCGTTGTTTGCATGGTCGATCTTTGTCACGGCCTGGCTGATCTTGTTGTCGCTGCCGGTTCTGGCGGGCGCGATCACCATGTTGCTGATGGACCGCAACTTTGGTTTCACCTTCTTTGACCCTGCTGGCGGCGGCGATCCGATCCTGTATCAGCACATCCTGTGGTTCTTTGGCCACCCGGAAGTGTATATCGTGATCCTGCCGGGCTTTGGTATCATCAGCCACGTCATCGCAACCTTCTCGCGCAAGCCGATCTTTGGTTATCTGCCGATGGTCTGGGCCTTGATCGCGATTGGTGCCCTGGGCTTTGTCGTGTGGGCGCACCACATGTACACAGTCGGATTGAGCCTTGATCAACAGGCTTACTTCATGTTGGCCACCATGGTCATCGCTGTGCCGACAGGGGTCAAGGTGTTCAGCTGGATCGCCACCATGTGGCGCGGGTCAATTGAATTCACCGTGCCGATGTTGTTTGCCTTCGGGTTCCTGATCCTGTTCACCGTTGGTGGCGTGACCGGGATTGTCCTTAGTCAGGCGGCTGTGGACCGGGTGTATCATGACACCTACTATGTGGTTGCGCACTTTCACTATGTGATGTCGCTGGGGGCTGTGTTCTCGATCTTTGCCGGGGTTTACTTTTACTTCGGTAAGATCACCGGGCGGATGTATTCCGAGTTCTGGGGCAAGGTTCACTTCTGGACCTTCTTCATCGGTGCAAACCTGACATTCTACCCTCAGCACTTTCTTGGCCGTCAGGGCATGCCACGTCGCTACATCGACTATCCAGAGGCATTTGCCTTTTGGAACTATGTATCCTCGTGGGGCGCGTTCCTGTCGTTTGGGTCGTTCCTGCTGTTCTTCGGCATCATGTTCTACGCCCTGCGTCGTGGTCCAAAGATTACCGTGAACAACTATTGGAATGAATACGCCGATACGCTGGAATGGACCGTGTCCTGCCCGCCGCCCGAACATACGTTCGAGCAGCTGCCAAAGCAGGAAGACTGGGACAAGCCCGTCGCGCATTAATCCCTGCCACAAACGAAACACGATCAAGGCCCCGGATTTCCGGGGCCTTTTTCTATGGGCCGGTATGGGCCTGTGATCCACTGGCGGAGGGGTACCGGCGTCCACCGGGGCGGACGCCGAATCGCGACAGGCACCCTGTTTGAAAGCTTGTGCTGCATTGGTGCCAAATTGGCGGATAATGCCAAATTCGCGCGCGGGAATGTCCTCATTATCGACACAATCCGGGTGCAGAATTGCTGATACGGGCCAATTCTGTTGGCCGGGGCCGGGCACCCTGTCAGGCTGACGAACCAACACTTTCGGGGGACAAAGACCAAAAGCACTTTGCGTTTGACTTGAACCACCCTGACCGGCGAGCGCGGTTGTCTTGCAACCGCTGCCTCACCAGTCAGGGTGATACAGGGTCTCAGATAAACCGCAAAATGCTATAGCGATCAAAGGTGGTACTGCACATGATGTTCGATCAAACAGCTGATAACCCTCAGCTATTCCCCGAACCGTCCTGGCAATCAGGCGGCACCGGTAATCCCGACATGCCAGAGGTGGACAGCGAAACAGCGGCGCTGTTTCGCGCCGTCCTGCGCCCGCTGATCGTACAGTCGATCAGTTGGTCAAACCTTCTCGATACGCTGGGCGCAAAGGGCTATGGGCTGACGTTCCGAGGCGGACGCCTATTCCTGACCAGTCAGGCCACCGGCAAGCGGGTTTGCTCGCTGCGGTTTCTTGGTCTGCCATTGGTTGATCTGGTGGCGCGACTGGGGCGGCCAATCGTGCGCGCCCTGCCCGGCCAGCGCGCCGACGGAGAGCTTTTGCGCGCGCCGCCCGGACAGCTCAACTCTTGAGATTACCTGCCGTTCGATCCGGTGCGATCACAGCCAGGTGTGAAAGCTTTGACCAGCCATCGGTTCCCTGTGGGCCAATACAGGATGGTGCGGCGTGTAAATTTCCACAACCTTTTCAATAGCTTCCTGCGGGGTCATTTCCTCGCTGACTCCGGTGCGGCGGCTGGTCAGTTCGACCACGCCATTCTTTAGCCCGCGCGGCCCGACGGTGATCCGCCATGGCACACCAATCAGATCCATGGTGGCGAACTTGCCGCCCGCACGTTCCTTGCGGTCGTCGTAGAGCGGTTCCAGCCCGGCTTTGGTCAGCGCCGCGTATAGCTGTTCGCAGGCCCCATCCGCCGCATCATCGCCTTGCTTGAGGTTAATGATTCCGCAATGAAACGGAGTCACGCCTTCGGGCCAGATGATGCCGTTGTCGTCGTGGTTGGCTTCGATGATCGCGCCAAGCAGGCGGGACACGCCGATGCCGTGGCTGCCCATATGTACCGGAACCGGCTTGCCTTGTGCGTTTTGTACCGTCGCGCCCATGGCTTCTGAGTATTTTGTACCAAAGTAAAAGATCTGCCCAACTTCGATTCCGCGCGCCACGCGGCGGCGGTCCTCGGGGATTTCGTTGAACAGAGCCTCGTCGTGGGTCTCGTCGGTGCGCGCGTAACGCGTGGTGAATTCTTCCATGACAGCCTGACATTGTTCCACGCTGTCATAGTCGATGTCGCGGTCGCCAAAGCTCAGGTCGGTGACGGCGCTGTCATAGAACACCTCGGATTCGCCAGTTTCAGCCAGCACCAGAAATTCATGGGTGTCGTCGCCGCCGATGGGACCGGAATCGGCGCGCATCGGGATCGCCTGCAACCCCATGCGTTCATAAGTGCGCAGGTAGCTGACCAGATGACGGTTATAGGCGTGCAGGGCGGCGTCCTTGTCGATGTCGAAATTATAGCCGTCCTTCATCAGAAATTCACGCCCGCGCATCACGCCAAACCGGGGGCGAATTTCGTCGCGGAATTTCCACTGGATCTGATACAGGGTCAGCGGCAGATCCTTGTAGCTGTTCACATGGGCGCGGAAAATGTCGGTGATCAGTTCCTCGGCGGTGGGGGTGAACAGCATGTCGCGCCCGTGCCGGTCCTTGATGCGCAGCATTTCTTCGCCGTAGTCATCATAGCGCCCGGATTCGCGCCACAGGTCAGCCGACTGGATGGTGGGCATCTGCATGGCGATATGCCCGGCGCGTTCCTGTTCTTGGTGCACAATATTTTCGATCTTGCGCAGAACTTTAAAGCCCAGCGGCAACCACGAATAGATGCCCGCACTTGATTGCTTGATCATGCCCGCGCGCAACATCAGCCGGTGGCTGACGATCTGTGCCTCGGATGGGTTCTCTTTCAGGACGGGCAGAAAATAACGGGTCAGGCGCATGGGGGCATCTCTTTGTCATCAGGGTTCCCGCGCGGGTCTATGCCATCGCGTGCGTTGAGGCAATCTGACAATGACAGGGCGGGAACATTGTCAGCAAATGCTTGCAACCGGACCCGGCATCGGCAATGACAGGTGAACACTTTGACATTCAAGCGGAGGGGCACGGCGTTGCGCGGTCAGGACCAACTGAAATACTGGGGAATCGTCGCGTTGGTGTTCGTGGCGGCCCTTTGGTTTTTGGGCAACGTGTTGCTGCCATTTGTGATCGGCGGCGCGGTTGCTTATTTCATCGACCCGGTTGCCGACCGGCTGGAACGCGCGGGCTTGTCGCGCACGGCCGCAACAGCGGTGATCACCGTTGCCTCGCTTGTGGTGTTCACCATTCTGGCGCTGGCGGTCATTCCGGCCCTGTTCAGCCAGATGATCGACCTGATCGAGATCATGCCAAAGCTGATGCGCAACCTGCACAGTTTCCTGAGCGAGAAATTTCCATCGCTGCTTGACGAGAACTCGAACCTGCGGCTGGTTCTGACCTCGCTGGGCGAGACCATCAAGAACAAGGGCGGCGCGGTCCTTAGCGGCGTTGTCGGCTCTGCCCTGTCGCTGGTCAATGTGGTTATCCTGCTGGTCATCGTGCCGGTTGTTTCGGTCTATATGCTGCTGGACTGGGACCGGATGGTCGCCAAGGTCGACGACCTTTTGCCACGCGAACACGCGCCGGTGATCCGCCGGCTGGCGGCGGAAATCGACCATACGCTGGCCGCATTCATCCGGGGCATGGGCACCGTTTCGCTAATTCTGGGCACCTATTACGCGGTGGCACTGATGCTGGTGGGGCTGCAATTCGGGCTGGTGGTCGGGTTCATCGCCGGGCTGGTGACGTTCATTCCCTATCTGGGCGCGCTGATCGGCGGGGCGCTGGCGATCGGGCTGGCGCTGTTCCAGTTCTGGGGCGATTGGGGATCAATCGGGCTGGTGGCGCTGATATTCGTGGCCGGGCAAGTGGCCGAGGGCAATTTTCTGACGCCAAAGCTGGTGGGCAGTTCGGTCGGGCTGCACCCGGTTTGGCTGTTGCTGGCGCTGTCGGTGTTTGGCGCGTTGTTTGGCTTTGTCGGCATGTTGGTGGCGGTGCCGGTGGCTGCCGCCCTTGGGGTGCTGGCCCGGTTCGGGGTCGGGCAATATAAGGCCAGCCGGATCTATCAGGGCCCCCAAGCCGGTCCTGACAGCAAGTAATCCGCCCGTGACCCAGCCCCAATCCCCCCAGCAACTCAGCTTTGAACTGCCGTCCAAACCCGCGCTTGGCCGCGATGATTTCTTTGTCTCGCCCGGTAATGCGGTGGCGGTGGCGACCATCGAATCCGCCACGCCGTGGCCCGGTGGCAAACTGGTGTTGTGTGGTCCCGCAGGGTCCGGCAAAACCCACCTGAGCCATGTCTGGGCCGGGTTGTCCGGCGCAAGCGTCATTCAGGCGGGCGATCTGGCCGGGGCGGACATTCCGGCGCTGGCGGACGGGCCGGTTGCGGTTGAAAACGTGCCGGGCATCGCCGCTGACATCCCGGCGCAGAACGCGTTGTTTCATTTGCACAATCTGGCGCTGGCGCAGGGCAACGCGATTCTGCTGACCGGGCGCGCGGCCCCCAACCTGTGGGCGCTGAGCCTTGCGGACCTGCAAAGCCGGGTGATGGCGGCGCATGTGGTGACGCTGGCCCCGCCCGATGACGCGTTGCTGGCGGCGGTTCTGACCAAGCTGTTCAACGACCGGCAGGTGATCCCGAAACCCGACGTGATCCCCTATCTGGTGGCGCAGATCGAACGTTCGTTCGAGGCCGCAGCCGCCATTGTCGACGCCCTTGATCGCGCCGCGCTGACCCAAGGGCGCACGGTGTCACGCCCATTGGCCGCGCACCTGATTGCCGAGGCGCGCGAAAACGGGTAACCTCTGGTCTTAACCTCCTCATTTATTGGTCCTTTTCATCCCATGACCCATTCTGATTTCCTGACCTCTGACATTGCCCCGGCGATTGAGATGCCCGATCTCGACATCACCGGACCGGGGCGATTTTTCAATCGCGAACTGAGCTGGCTGGGGTTCAACTGGCGGGTGCTGGAAGAGGCCGAGAACCCCCGTGTGCCGCTGCTGGAACGGCTGCGGTTCCTGTCTATTTCCGCCAACAATCTGGACGAATTCTTTACCGTGCGGGTGGCGGGCCTGCGCGAGTTGGCGCAAGGCGGGCATACCACGCCCGCCGCCGACGGGCTGTCGCCAGCCGAACAACTGGTGCTGATCCACGAGGACGCGCGCAAGCTGATGCAGGCGCAACAGCGGGTGCTGACGGATCTGCTGCAAGACCTTGAGGCGAACGGGGTGACCGTGCTGACCCGCGACGCGCTGACCCCGCTGGACCACGAATTTCTGGGCGCGTGTTTCCTGAACAAAGTCTTTCCGGTGCTGTCGCCGCTGGCCATTGACCCCGCGCATCCGTTCCCGTTCATCCCCAACACCGGCTATACGCTGGCGCTGCAACTGGAACGCCTGCGCGACAAGAAATCGTTGCAGGCGCTGTTGCCGGTGCCGCGTCAGATCGACCGGTTCATCACCCTGCCCTCGCCGCCCGGTCAGTACCGGTTCCTGCCGCTTGAGGAAATGCTGATCCTGCATATCGGCGATCTGTTCCCGGGCTATCGGCTGAAATCGCATTTCGGCTTTCAGGTGCTGCGCGACAGCGATCTTGAGGTCGAGGAAGAGGCCGAAGACCTTGTGCGCGAGTTCGAAGTCGCCCTGAAACGCCGCCGGCGTGGCGAAGTGGTGCGCATGACCCATTCGGCGGGGGCGCCGTCCAGGTTGATGGCGGTCATCATGAAGGAACTGGGGGTCGATGCGGACGAATTGGTGGAGCTGCACGGCATGATCGGCATGGCGGATCTGGATCAGCTGGTAAAGACGGACCGGCCCGACCTGCTGTGGCCCTCGTTCACCTCGCGCGTACCCGAACGGGTAAGCGATTTCGGGGGCGATATGTTCGCGGCGATCCGCCAGAAGGACATGTTGCTGCATCACCCGTACGAGACCTTTGATATGGTGATCCGGTTCCTGCAACAGGCCGCGCGCGACCCCGATGTGGTGGCGATCCGCCAGACCTTTTATCGCACCTCGCGTGACAGCCCGATCGTCGAGGCCCTGTGCGAAGCCGCCGAGGCGGGCAAGTCGGTGACAGCACTTGTTGAGTTGAAAGCGCGCTTTGACGAGGCCGCCAACATTCGCCAGTCCCGTCGGTTGGAACGCGCCGGGGCGCATGTGGTTTACGGCTTTGTTGACCTGAAAACCCACGCCAAGATTTCCATCGTCGTGCGCCGCGAGGGGGACAAGTTGGTCACATACACGCATTATGGCACCGGCAATTACCATCCTATCACCGCGCGGTTCTATACCGATCTGTCGCTGTTTACGTGCGATACCAAACTGGGGCGCGACGCGATCAAGGTGTTCAACTACCTGTCGGGCTATGCGCAGCCGGAATCGCTTGATAATCTGGCGATTTCGCCGCTGACCCTGAAAACCCGGCTGATCGAGATGATCGGGGCCGAGATTGACCACGCCAAGGCCGGGCGGCCTGCGGTGATCTGGGCCAAGATGAATTCGCTGATCGACAGCGAGGTGATTGACGCCCTGTACCGCGCCTCGCAGGGCGGGGTGAAAATCAGCCTGATCATTCGCGGCATTTGTGGCCTGCGTCCGGGCGTCAAAGGGCTAAGCGACAATATCCGGGTCAAATCGGTGGTGGGGCGGTTTCTGGAGCATTCGCGCATCGTCTGTTTCGGCAACGGCTTTGGCTTGCCGGCGAAAAAGGCGCGGGTGTTCATATCATCTGCCGACTGGATGGGCCGCAACCTGAACCGGCGGGTGGAGACATTGGTCGAGATCAACAACGCCACCGTCAAGGCACAGATCGTCAGCCAGATCATGGCCGCCAATCTGGCAGATGTGGCGCAAAGCTGGTTGATGAAACCCGATGGCAGTTTCAAACGACAAGAAACCGTCGAGGGCGAATTTGCCTTCAACTGCCACCGGTTTTTCATGGAAAATCCGTCGCTGTCCGGGCGCGGGTCGGCGGGGGCCTCTGACGTGCCGAAATTGACGCATACCGAAGACTGAGACGGCGATTGACGGGTGCCTGTCGATCCCGCATCCTGCAGCGACGCCTAAGGGGAATATGCAGTTGAAACCAGAACCCCATGCCGACTGGACACCCTTTGGGCGTCCGTTGTTCGACGACGCAGACGCGCGCGCGCTGTCACGGGTGGGGGTGGTCGATGTGGGATCGAACTCTGTCCGGCTGGTGGTGTTTGATGGCGCGGCGCGCTCGCCGGCGTATTTCTATAACGAAAAGGTCATGTGTGGGCTGGGCGCGAGCCTGTCGGAAACCGGGCGGCTGGACGTCAAGGGACGCGCGCGCGCCTTGGGGGCGCTGACCCGGTTTGCCCATCTGGCGCGTGGCATGGACCTTCCGCCGCTAAGCGTGGTGGCCACCGCCGCCGTGCGCGATGCCAGCGACGGCGCAGAGTTTTGCGCCGAGGTGGCTGACCTGACCGGCCTGCGCATTTCGGTGATCCCCGGCGAAGAAGAGGCGCGGCTTTCGGCGCAGGGCGTTTTGCTGGGCTGGCCCGGTGCCTATGGGTTGGTGTGCGACATCGGCGGGGCCTCGATGGAGCTGGCCGAGATCGCCAGCGGCCGGGTCGGGCGGCGGGTGACCTCGGAACTGGGGCCGCTGAAACTGCGCGACATCAAGGGCGGGCGCAAGGGGCGCAAGGCGCATATCAAGACGGTGGTCGAGCGTCTTAGGGCGGAAATCGGACCACAGCGCGACCGGCTGTTTCTGGTTGGCGGCAGTTGGCGCGCGATTGCCAAGATCGACATGGCGCGGCGTGGCTATCCGCTCGCGGTGCTGCACGAATACCGCATGAGCGCCAGTTCGGTGCGCGACACGATTGAATTCACCCGCGGGCGCGATCTGGACGAATTGCGCGCGATTGCCGGCGTGTCGGCGGCGCGCATGACGCTGGTGCCCTACGCGCTGGAGGTGCTGGCGCGATTGCTGAGCACGTTCAAGCCGCGCGACATCGCTGTTTCCAGTTATGGCATCCGCGAAGGGTTGCTGTACGAACAGATGCCGCAACGCCTGCGCGACCGCGACCCGTTGATCGAGGCGTGCTATTTTGCCGAAAGCAAGGATGCGCGCCTGCCGGGGTTTGGCAAGACGTTGTTTCAGTTCGTCAGCCCGCTGTTCAAAGCCGGGGCCAAAAGCCAGAAACGTCTGATCAAGGCCGCGTGTCTGTTGCACGATGTCAGTTGGCGCGCCCATCCTGATTACCGCGCCGAGGTTTGTTTCGACAACGCCACACGCGCCAACATGGGCGGGCTGAAACATTCCGAACGGGTGTTTCTGGGGCTGGCGTTGCTGCATCGCTATTCCAGCAAACGCACCGGCACGCGGTTTGATCCGCTGATCGGTCTGTTGGATGACAAACGGCTGAAACAAGCCGAGATTCTGGGCCGGGCCATGCGGTTTGGTGCGATGTTATGGCCGCAAATGCAGGAAACGCATCTGGCACCAATGGCCAGCCTGCATCTGTATCCCAAGAAACGGGTTTTGGAGCTAACCCTGCCCGACAACCTGCGCCCGCTGTTTGGCGAAGTGGCCGAGGCGCGGTTTCGCGCGCTGGCACAGGCGCTGGACAGCGAGGCGCTGGTTAAGGGGCCGCCAAAGGTGCGGGCCAAATCCGGGGCAAAACCCAAGGTACACAAGTGATCAACTTGGCGGCAAATCGGTGAAACCTCTCTTACCTCGCGGGCGCGTCGCACCATATCAACGCCAGACACTGTCAGGAGAGACCCCCATGTTCAAAGGCCACACCGGACGTTTCCCGAACAAGGCGCGCGCGCTGTTGGCGCTGATGCTGGTGACCCTTCTGGCCGCTCTGCCCGTCCTGCTGATGGCCGCGCCGACGCGCTATAGCCTTGAGGCAAAGTCGTCGCAGGTTGGGTTTTCCTTCACGCTGGCGGGGGCGCAGCAAAAGGGCACGATGCCGGTCAGCAAGGCGGTTATTCTGGTGGACCCGGAAAACCTGAGGGCCAGCCGGGTGGATATCAGCGTCGATGTGGCCGGCACCCGCACCCCCCTGCCCTTTGCCCGCAACGCCCTGATCGGTCCCGAGGTTCTGGACGCTGCGCGCTATCCGACCATCCGGTTTGTGTCCACCAAGGTGCAACTGGCCGCCGATGGGCGTCTGTCGGGCGGGGCAAAGATCACCGGCAAGCTGACCATGCACGGGGTTACAAGGCCGGTGACGCTTGAGGCCAGCCTGTTTCGCACGCCGGGCAGCGCGCCGGATGATCTGAGCAAACTCACGGTGCAGCTGAAAGGCCGGATCAGCCGGGCGGCGTTTGGCGCGACCGGCTACAAGGATCTGGTGGCGGATGAGGTCGGGCTGAATATTGTGGCGGAAATCCGGGCGATTGAGTAACCGGGCGGCCCTGACGTTCACGGGCATTCCTGTGGCCCGGAGCGCACAAAGCCCGAAAAACGGCGCCAGATCGTCGAGAACACGCAAGAATACCGGTGCGGGCGGGTCATTGTCGGTCGGGTAACCTACGGGAAAACCATGCGTACCCTGATTTCATTTGCCGCCCTGTTCATGTCGGTGCTGCTGCTGCAATTCTCGTCCGGAGGGGTTGGCCCGCTGGATGCCCTGTCGGGGCTGCAACTGGGGTTTACCACCACGCAGATCGGTCTGTTGGGGTCGGCGCATTTTCTGGGCTTCTTCATTGGCTGCTGGTGGGCCCCGAGGTTGCTGGGCACGGTCGGCCATTCGCGCGCCTTCGCCGCCTTTACCGCCACCGGGGCGATTGGCCTGCTGGCGCATATGCTGTGGATCAACCCCTATGGCTGGGCGCTGATGCGGGTCGCCACGGGGTTAAGTATCGCTGGCTGTTACACGGTGATCGAGGCGTGGATGCAGGCCAAGGTCACCAACGAGACCCGCGGGCGCACCATGGGCACCTATCGCATTGTTGACATGACCGGATCGCTGGTGGCGCAGTTGATGATTGGGGTGCTGACCCCGGCCTCGTATGTGTCCTACAACATCCTGGCGATCCTGATCTGCGCCGCCCTTTTGCCGCTGACCCTGACCAAGGTGAAACAACCGGAAACCCCCACGGCCCAGCGGTTGCGGCCCATGCTGGCCATCGAACTTTCACCGCTGGCCGCCGCTGGCGTGGTGGTGGCAGCCCTTTCGTCGGCCTCGTTCCGTATGGTTGGGCCGCTTTACGGGCAGGCGGTTGGACTGGACGCGGGACAGATCGCCTGGTTTCTGGCGTCCTTTGTGCTGGGGGGCGCGTTGGCACAGTATCCGGTGGGGTGGCTGGCGGATAAATACGACCGCCGGTGGGTGCTGATCTGGTTGTCGGTGGCGGCGATTGCCAGTTCGGCCCTGCCAATCGTGGTTCAGGGCATGGGCACCGGGAGCGTCATGGCCGGGGCGTTTGTGTTCGGCCTGACCACCTTCCCGATCTTTTCGGTCGCCACGGCCCACGCGCATGATTACGCCAGCAGCGATCAGCGGGTAGAGTTATCGGCGGCGCTGATGTTTTTCTTTGCTTCGGGGGCGATTGCGGCACCCTACATGGCCTCGACGCTGATACAGGCCTATGGGCCGCCGGCGATGTTCGTGATGATCGCATCGGCGCATGTGGTTCTGGTGGTGTTCGGCGTGATCCGTATGCGCGCGCGACCGACCCAGCAGAATCGCACGCGCTATGTTTACACGCCGCGCACATCCTTTGTGCTGGGCCGCCTGATGGGACGTCAGCGGGAACACGAGCGCGACCGCAAGTGACCCGGCCTTAGGGGTTACAGCACGAAATCGAACAGATCCATCGCCGTCACGCCTTCGACCACGATGCGCATGTCCGCTGTGCCGTCGCCCTGAATATCGACTCGCACAATCGTATTGCCACCGTTCACGTTTATCCGGACTTCGCCCTGACCAAGCCCGGAAAACCCGACCCCGCCGATCAAATCCAAACTGCCGCCGGTAAGGCCGGACAGGTCAATCAGGTCTTCGCCTTGGATGAAATCCTTGATCTGATCGGCACCTGAATTGTTGGGGCTGTGCGCGGCCTTGGTGAACCGGAACACATCACTGCCCGCGTCGCCAAACAGCCTGTCCCTGCCGACCCCTCCGTTCAGGATGTCGTTGCCATCGCCACCGATCAAAGTATCCCTACCCAGACCGCCGCGCAGAATGTCATCGCCCGCGCCCCCGTCCAGGGCATCGCGGCCGCGCCCGCCGCGCAGGATGTCATCCCCCTCAAGCCCAGAAATGCTGTCCTGCCCAAGCGAGCCGCGCAGCAGGTTGGCCCCCACGTTGCCAACGATGGAATTGTCCCCGTCATTGCCCATGCCGTCAATGTCCTGCGCGCCCAGCAACTCAAGGTTCTCGACAAACTGGTCCAGCACATAGCTGACGGTCGTCCCGACGGCATCAATGCCTTCATCAAGGTTCTCAAAGATGACAATGCTGGAATCGTCGATGATATAGGTATCATCCCCCAGCCCCCCGGCAACGCCATTGGTGACAGTCCCGCCGCGACCATCGAAAAAGTCATCCATGTCCCCCATCACGATAGCCCCGTTGATGGTGCCGGAATTGGAGATAGTAAGCGCCTGATCCGGCGGCCCGAAAACCGACCCGTTGATGATCCCGGAATTGATGATGGCACTCGCGGACAGGCTGCCCGCCTGTATCAGGATTCCGGCCTCTCCGCCGCTGCCGACGGCGACGGTGATCAGACCGGTATTGGTCAGGTTAAGCGCCTGATTGCTGGCAAAGATCGCTGCGTTGCGGGCCGAAATCGTGCCGTCGTTGACCACAACGGAACTACCGCCATCGCCAGACAGGGAAATGCCATAGCTGCCGGTAAGCGTGCCGAAATTCTGGAGGACGAATTGATCGCCAACTTGCTGGATTGCAGCCTGAAGATCACCAAGGGTTGTGATGTCTCCATAATTGTAGATCAGATTTTCCCGCCCAAGCAGAGCAATCCCGCTTGAGTTTATGCTGGTGACGCTGCCGGTTGCGCCAATAACGATCGTATGGCTGCCCAAGCCGGCGGAGTCGAAACCGATATCGGTTGAGATCACGTCGATGCCGGCCAAAGACGAAAAGATTGACCCGTCAACCCGGATTGACGTGTTGTCGTCAACGATAAATTCCGTGACGATCCCGAAATCGGTTGGTGCCGAAATCGTCACACCTTGTTGCACAAACACAACATCATCCGCCGCCAGACTGACGACCCCCTGATCGCTTGCAATTACTTGAACTACCATGTTTCCCCCCCGGAAAATTTACTTGCTACGGTCCGGGAACAAACCCCGACTTGGCTCAGTTAGCGCCTTTTTTTCAAATTTTGCAAATTTGAGGCACCTTTTGGGGGGGCGTTGGTCAGCACAGATCAGCGATCAAAGCGGTATCTCAGCATCCGCAAGGCATTCATCGTCACCAGAACCGTGGCCCCGGTATCGGCCAGAATTGCCATCCAAAGCGTGGTGATGCCAAACAGCGTGGTGACCAGAAACACCGCCTTGAGACCCAGCGCGATAGAGATGTTCTGGCGAATGTTCAACATCGTCGCGCGTGACAAGCCGATCAGCGTGGGCACGTCACTGACCCGTTCATGCAGCAACGCCGCATCGGCGGTCTCAAGCGCCACATCGGTACCCCCGCCCATGGCGATGCCCACATCCGCGCGCGCCAGAGCCGGCGCGTCGTTGATGCCGTCGCCGACCATGGCCACGGTGCCGCGCGCCCTTAAGGATTCGATCTGTTTCAGTTTGTCGGCGGGCATCAGTTCGGCCTTGACCTCGATCCCCAGTTGCGCGGCCAGTGCGGCCCCGGTGCGCTGGTTGTCGCCGGTCAGCATGACGGCGGCCACCTCAAGTCCGGCCAGTTTCTGCATCGCCTCGCGGGCGTCTTCGCGCAGCTCGTCCCGCAGGGCAATCGCGCCGAGGACAACGTCATCCGCCAGCACCACGGCGACGGTTTTGCCTTCGCCTTCCAGCGTTTCGATTTCGGCGTTCTGCGCGTCGGTCAGGCTGGCGATCTCGCGGCTATAGCGCGGCGAGGCGATGGTCACCATCTGGCCCTGAACCTGTGCCCGCACCCCGCGCCCGCTGAGGGCTTCGGCGTCGGTGGCTTTTTCAAGGGTCACGCCGCGCGCGCCGGCCTCTTCGACAATCGCCAGCGCCAGCGGGTGGGATGATCCGGCCTCGACCGAGCCGGCCAGCACCAGCATCACCGCCTCGTCGCCGCTGAAGGTGCGGATGTCAGTTACCTTGGGCGTGCCTTGGGTCAGGGTGCCGGTCTTGTCAAAGGCCACCACGGCGACCTTGCCAATCGCCTCTAAAACTGCGCCGCCCTTCATCAGCAAGCCATGTCTGGCCCCGGCGGAAATGCCCGAAGTGATCGCAGCGGGCGTTGACAGAACCAACGCGCACGGACAGCCGATCAGCAGGATCGCCAGCCCTTTATAAATCCACACGCCCCACTCGGCCCCGAAAAACAGCGGAGGAATTACCGCGATCAGCGCCGAGACCACGATCACGCCGGGGGTGTAATATTGGCTGAAATTGTCGATGAACCGCGCGGTCGGGGCCTTGCTGGCCTCGGCGTCCTCGACCATCTGCAAGATGCGCGAGATCATGTTGTTCTCGGCACCTTTTTCCACCGTCAGGCGGATCACCCCTTCGGCATTGATCGACCCTGCGTAAACACTGTCGCCGACGATCTTGCGTTTGGGCATGCTTTCGCCGGTGATCGCCGCCTCGTCGATCGAGGTCTGGCCTTCGGCAATCACCCCGTCCGCCGGGATGCGGCCACCGGGGCGAACTTCGATCAGGTCACCGGGGGACAGGTCTTCGGCGAGAACCTCACGCGTGCCGGTTTTGGTCACCAGAAACGCGGATTTCGGCACCAGATCGGCCAGCGCCTGCACCGAGCGGCGCGCCTTGGCCGCCGCGATCATTTCCAGCAGTTCGCCGATCAGGAAAAAGAACACCACCACCGACGCCTCGGCGGCCTGATCAATGAAAATCGCGCCGACCACGGCAATGGTCACAAGGGTTTCAATGCTGAACGGCTGACCCGCGCGCGCGCTCAGGAATGCCTTGCGGGCCAGCGGGGTCAGCGCGGCAAGGGCGGCAAAGGTGAACACATAATCGGCGTATTGCGGCACGGTGAACGACAGGGTCCAGGCAATCGCCAGCAAGCCGCCGGCAAACAAAACCAGCCGTCCCTTGCCGGTCTGCCACCAGTCCAATTCAACCTCGGGGGTCTTTTGATCCACCGGCTTGACCTTATAGCCCAGCCCCTCGACCGCCTTTTGCACCTGCCCGGTGTCGTTGGCGGCCTCGTCGATCTCGAACTTCAGCTTTTGGCTGGTGAAATTCAGGCTGACATTCTTGACCCCCGGTATCTGGCACACAACGCCCTCGATCTTTGAGGTGCAGCTGGCGCAATCCATCCCGTCAACTTTCAGTATCTGCCGTTCAGCCATGATCAATCCGTCCACTTGGTAAATTCCAGTCGACGGCGGTTATAAAACCTCTAGCCACTAGAGCAACAAGCCCTAATTTCCGCCTTTCGTGCTTTAACCGGCAGGTTTTCAAGCTCTGGCCCTTGGGCAGGGGATGCGCTAAGCACAGGGTCAATTTCACAGGCTGGCACGGGTAGTTATGGCACGTATTCTGATCACTTCGGCGATCCCCTATATCAACGGGATCAAGCATCTGGGCAATCTGGTCGGCAGCCAGCTTCCTGCTGATCTATATGCCCGTTATCAGCGTGCGCGCGGCAACGAAGTGCTGTTCCTATGCGCAACGGATGAACACGGCACGCCGGCCGAACTGGCCGCCGCCAAGGCCGGTCAGCCGGTGGCGGAATTTTGCGCCGAAATGCACGAAGTGCAGGCCGATATCGCCAAACGCTTTGGCCTGTCGTTCGACCATTTTGGCCGCTCGTCCAGCCCGCAGAACCACAAGCTGACCCAGCATTTCGCCGGGAAGCTGGCCGACAATGACCTGATCCGAGAAGTGGTTGAAAAACAGGTATATTCCAACGCCGATGGCCGGTTCCTGCCGGATCGTTATATCGAGGGCACCTGCCCCAACTGCGGCTATGACAAGGCGCGCGGCGATCAATGTGAAAACTGCACCAAGCAACTGGACCCGACCGACCTGATCGACCCGCGCAGCGCCGTTTCAGGCTCGACCGACCTTGAAGTGCGCGAGACCCGGCATCTGTACCTGCGCCAATCCAAACTAAAGGACGATCTGGACGCGTGGATCGACTCTAAGAAAGACTGGCCGATCCTGACCACCTCGATTGCCAAGAAATGGCTGCATGACGGTGATGGCTTGCGGGATCGCGGCATCACCCGTGATCTGGACTGGGGCATTCCGGTCAAACACGGGCAAGCGGACTGGCCGGGGATGGAGGGCAAGGTGTTCTACGTCTGGTTCGACGCGCCGATCGAATACATCGCCTGCGCCAGCGAATGGGCCGAGGCAAACGGCAAACCGGACGCCGATTGGGAACGCTGGTGGCGCACCGACAAGGGCGCGGATGACGTGCGGTATGTGCAGTTCATGGGCAAGGACAACGTGCCGTTCCATACGCTGTCGTTCCCGGCCACCATAATTGGCTCGGGCGAGCCTTGGAAGCTGGTCGATCACCTCAAGTCGTTCAATTACCTCAATTATGACGGCGGCCAGTTCTCTACCTCGCAAGGGCGCGGCGTGTTCATGGATCAGGCGCTGGACATTCTTTCGGCGGATTACTGGCGCTGGTGGCTATTGTCCCACGCCCCCGAAAGCAGCGATTCCGAATTCACCTGGGACGGGTTTCAGGCCGACACCAACAAGGATCTGGCCGACGTTCTGGGCAATTTCATCTCCCGCATCACCAAATTCTGCCGGGCAAAGTTTGGCGAGGTGATCCCCGAGGAAGGCGCATATGGCCCTGACGAGGCGGCGCTGATTGCCGATCTGACCACCCGCGTACGCGCCTACGAGGGCCACATGCAGGCGATGGAAGTGCGAAAATCGGCGCAGGAATTGCGCGCGATCTGGGGCCTTGGCAACGAATACCTGCAAGGTGCGGCCCCGTGGGTCACCTTCAAAACCGACCCCGCCCGCGCCGCCGCGCAGGTGCGCATGGGCCTGAACCTGATCCGGTTCTACGCGGTGCTGAGCGCGCCGTTCATACCCGACGCCGCCGCGCGGATGCTAAGTGCAATGAACACGCTTGATACGAGTTGGCCCGACGACGTCGAGGCCGCCCTGTCGGCGCTGCCCGGTGGGCATGAATTCAGCGTGCCAGAGGTGCTGTTCGCCAAGATCACCGACGAACAACGCGAAGAATGGCAGGCGCGCTTTGCCGGCACCCGCGACTGATTTCAGGTCACTGTAATCGTCAAATCACTGTAATCGTTGATTAAACGACGGGATCGGTGCCAAGGATGTCATTGCGCACCTTGTGACCGATTTCGGAACACACCGAGGCATCACCACCGGCGCAGGTCGGTTTCATGTCGCGCAATTCCTGCGTCGGCAATTGCGGACTGCCGCATGCGGCCAGTGCAAATGGGATAAACAAGGCAAAAGCCAGCTTTTTCATATCAAATTCCCCCTTCAATTCTTTTGTCGAACACAGAATATTCATTCCCGCCGGATCAGACATGGCAGCGTTCCACCGGGCATTCTTGTTCGTTGCACTGACATTCCCCGAAATTGCCCGTCAAATCAAGGCTGTAAAGTGATGCAATCGCAGGCCGCAAAAAAATCCCCCCTGCGTACAGGGGGGATTATCTCCGGTTTCACCTTCAATAAGGCATGTAGCCCGCTATTGTTTCCAGCTCAGGTCTTGAATATCCGGTAGATCGCCGGGATCACCAGAACCGTCAACAAGGTTGAGGACAGCAGGCCAAACAGCAGCGAAATCGCCAGACCCTGAAAGATCGGGTCGGTCAGGATCACAAACGCGCCGATCATCGCCGCAACTGCGGTCAGCAGGATCGGCTTGAACCGGATCGCCCCGGCCTCGATGAGGATGTCGAGTTCGGTTTTGCCGGTCCGGTCGGCGTTGCGGATGAAATCCACCAGCAGGATCGAGTTGCGCACAATGATCCCGGCCAAGGCGATGAACCCAATCATCGACGCGGCCGAAAACGGCGCGTTGAACACCCAGTGGCCCAGCATGATACCAATGAACGTCAGCGGGATCGGCGTCAGGATCACCAGCGGCAGACGGAACGATCCGAACTGCATCACCACAAGGATGTAGATGCCCAGCAACGCCACGCCAAACGCGGCACCCATGTCACGGAACGTCACCCAGGTCACTTCCCATTCGCCATCCCACAACAGGGTGATGACAGATTCGTCCTCTGGTTGGCCGTTCATACGGATCACCGGCTTGGTGCCCTCGACCCAGTCCATCTTGTCCAGCGCGTCGGCCACCGCCAGCATCCCGTACAGCGGTGCCTCGAATTCACCGGCCATTTCGCCCGTGACCATTTCCGACGCGCGCCCGTTATGGCGGTAGATCGGGAACGAGGCGCGTTCTTCGGTGATTTCCACCACATCGCCCAGTTCGACCACGCCCCGCGCCCCCGGCAGCACATTGGCCGGGATCGGCGTGGACAGGAACCTTTCGTCCATGACCCGCTCTGATCGGTCACGTTCAACCTTGATCGGAATCGGGTGACGCCCCTCGCCGCGGTGGGAATATCCAACCGTAGTGCCGCCATTCAGGATCGCAAGGGTGGAAAACACGTCGTTTTCCTCAACCCCGTAGAATTCCAGCTGATCCGATGACAGGGTCACCCGGACCCGCCGGGGCGGCTTGCCGAAACTGTCATCCACATCGACCACAAAGGGGACCGATTCAAACGCGGTGCGGATCTTGCGGGCGGCCGCGCGACGGCTTTGGGGATCGGGGCCATAAACTTCGGCCAGCAGGGTGGCGATCACCGGCGGTCCGGGGGGCGGTTCGACCACTTTCATGTTGGTCCCCGGCGGCACATCCAGCTCTGCCAGCCGCTTGCGGAACGCCAGCGCGACATCGTGGTTTGCCCGTGTCCGGTCGTCCTTGGCCGACAGGTTGATCTGAACATCTCCCAGACGGGGATCGGCGCGCAGGTAGTAATGGCGCACCAGCCCGTTAAAGTTGAACGGGGCCACTGTACCGGCGTGGGTCTGGACCGAAATCACCTCTTCCATCTCAAGCGCAAGGGCCGCGACATCCTGCGCCACCGCGTCCGTGGCCTGCACCGAAGCCCCTTCGGGCAGGTCGATCATCACCGACAGTTCGGATTTGTTGTCAAACGGCAAAAGTTTTACCGTGACGTCCTTGGTGTACAGCAGTCCCAGCGATCCAAACGACAGGATCACCGCGATCAGAATGAACATGGACGCGCGGAATTTCGTGGCCAGAATGGGCCGGGCCACGACGGAGTAGATGCGCCCCAACAAGCCGCCCGGCTGGCTTTCAGAGTGTTCATGCACCGGTGCGCGTCCGGCCACCTTGACCATCAGCCACGGGGTGATGATCACCGCGACGAAGAAGGAAAAGATCATTGCAGCACTGGCGTTGGCGGGAATCGGGCTCATGTAGGGGCCCATCAGCCCGGACACGAACAGCATCGGCAACAGGGCGGCGACCACGGTCAGGGTGGCGACGATGGTCGGGTTGCCCACTTCGGCCACGGCGCGAATGGCCTTGGTCACGCGGTCGGCCTTGTCCGGCATGGCCCAGTGGCGGGCGATGTTTTCGATTACCACGATGGCGTCATCCACCAGAATACCAATCGAGAATATCAGCGCAAACAGCGACACCCGGTTCAGGGTATAGCCCATGATCCAGGCCGAAAACAGCGTCAGCAGGATGGTCACGGGGATGACGATTGCCACCACGATGGCCTCGCGCCAGCCAATCGAGAACAACACCAGCACCACAATCGACACGGTGGCCAGCCCAAGGTGATACAGCAGTTCGTTGGCCTTTTCATCCGCCGTTTCGCCGTAGTTGCGGGTCACATCGACCTGCACCCCTTCTGGGATCAGCTTGCCCTCAAGGGCCTCGACACGCTCAAGAATATGTTCAGCCACCAGAACCGCGTTGGACCCGGCCCGCTTGGCCACGGCCAGCGTCACAGCAGGCGTGCGCCGGATGCTGCCATCCTCACGCTTGGTCACGTTCGACACGATCATATCCGAGGTATCGGGTACAAAGGTGACATCCGCCACGTCGCGCACATAGACCGGGCGCCCGTCGCGGCTGGTCAGCAACAGGTTGGCGATCTGCGCCGGGGCGTGCAGGGTGTTACCCGCCACCAGCGAAATCTGTTCGCCGCGATCACGCACCAGACCCAGCGACAGAACCTGATTGGCGGCCTCGACCTTGCCGGCCAGTTGTTGCAGCGTCACCCCATACAGCGACAGGCGTTCGGGGTCGGGATCGACGCGGATCGCCTCGGGGGCCTCGCCCACCAGATAGGTCAGGCCGACGTCTTCGACCTTGGACAATTCCACCTGCAACTGGCGCACGATGCGGGTCAGGTCGTTGGCCGTCGCCACAGCACCCGGTCTTGGTGACAGGGTCAGCGCAACGATGGCCACATCGTCGATGCCACGCCCGATGATTAGCGGTTCGGGGATGCCCACCGGTATCCTGTCGAGATTGGCCAGCACCTTGTCACGCACCCGCAACACGGCCGAATCCGCCGATGTTCCGACCAGAAACCGCGCCGTCACCATCGCGCCGTTGTCGCGGGTCTGGGAATAGACGTGATCCACGTCGTTGATGCTTTTCATCAGGGTTTCAAGGGGTTCCACCACCAGCTTGACCAAATCTTCGGCCATCAGACCGGGGGCCGAGATGTGGAGATCCACCAGCGGCACCGAAATCTGCGGTTCCTCTTCGCGCGGCAGGCTGAACAGCGCCAACAGCCCCACGGCCAGCGCCGCGAGGATCATCAGCGGCGTCAGGGCCGACTGGACAAAAGCGCGCGTCAGCCCACCAGCGATGCCCAGCGAGGCCTTTTTGGAGGGTTGATCACTCATGATCCACCGCCAGAATATCGCCGGCAACAAGGCCGCTTAAAATTTGCGTCATGGGTTCGCCGTTGATCTGCGATTCATGGCCAACCACCACGTTGCGCAGAACCACATCATCCGCGCCCCGCCGCACCGGCACATAATCCAGCCCAAAGCGGGTCAATATGGCTTGTGTCGGCACCATGAGGGACGTTGTTTTGCCCACCGGCAGGCTTACCAGAACCCGCGCATCCACCAGCAATCCTTCCAGACCGCCCACTTCCACATCGGCAATCACCCGGCCGTTTTCGATCAGCGGGAAAATCTTGTCCAACCGCCCCGTGCGGCTGTTGCCCTCACGCTCGATGACGATTTCCGCGCCTTCCTTAAGGCTTTGGGCGTGCCGTTCGGGCACCGCCAACCGCAGGAACACCCCGCCACCGCCGATTTCCACAATGGTCTCGCCCGCCTGCATCACCGCGCCGCGTGTCACCGGCACCCGCAACACAATACCCGAGATCGGCGCCAGTACGTCACCTTCGGCGGCTTGCTGCACGATCACCCGCGCCTGCGCCTGCGCCGCTTCGATCTGGCCTTGCAACACCTCAACTTGCGTGCGCAGGGCGTCCAGCCGCTGAACCGTGGTCACGCCACGCTGCAACAGGTCCTCGCCGCGGGTCAGTTCGACCCGCGCATTGACCAGCTGCGCCTGAATCACCTCGATCTGGGCGTCGTTTGCCTCTAGCTGGATGCGCAGTTTTTCATCGTCCACCGTGGCCAGCAACGCGCCTTCTTTGACCATATCGCCCTCTTCGACTGTCAGCGATACCAATGTGCCCCCCAGACGCGACCGCGCCGGCACCCGATTGCGGGCCTCGACCCGGCCAAACACCGATTTGAATTCCACAATTTCGATCGGTTCCACAACAAAGGGTGATTCCGCGACCGCACTCGTGCCTGTCACAACCCCAATGGCCATTGCCAATATTAACCCGCGCATTGATGTCTCCCAGACTATCGAATTTCGAGTACATACATATTCCATTTTGCGAATACAACCTCGACAACGAAACGATTGCAGTATTCTTGCAATGTGGTGCGGCTACAGTCCAGACTTGTTTGCAAGCACCCGTTGCGCGCACGACAAATCCTGCGCCGCCACCCCAAGTGATCGGTAAAGCGTGATCGCCGCGTCCGAGCCACGCCCCGCCATCGTGCCATCATAGACCTGCCCGATTTCCCCAAGGATGTGCGATTGCGCCATCGCTTGGGATGCAATCGCGTCGATGATCTCGCGGGCCTGCGCCAAAGCCGAGGGCAGGTAGTCCACATAAAGCGCTGATTTAAAAAGCATTTGCTGGTCAATTTCCTGCATGGTGGGCACAGAGGCCCCGACCGCATTGACATGACACCCCGGCGCAATCCAGTCGCCATTCAGCACAACCGTCGCCGACGACGTGACCGTGCAGACGATATCCGCGTCCGCAACCGCGTGGCGCGCGTCATCCGCAGCGCTGATTTCGACGCCGGGAAAGCGCGCGCCGACCCGGTCGACAAATGCCTCTGCCCGCGCGCGGGAGCGGCCAGCGATGCGGATATGGCTGATGTCACGCACACACGAGATGGCCTCGATATGGGTCTCGGCCTGCTCGCCGGTGCCGATGATCGCCAGTCTTGTGGCGTCCTTGCGGGCCAGCGCACGGGTGGCCGCGGCACTGGCCGCCGCCGTACGAATCGCCGTCAGCGCGTCGGCGTCCAGCAGCGCCGAAACCGCGCCGGTGGCGTTATCAAAGATCACCATCGAGCCGATATGCGACGACAGCCCCTTGGCCGGATTGCCGGGAAACAGGCTGATCAGTTTGACGCCATACACATCCGGGTCGCGCAACGCCCCCGGCATGACGCCAAGGCGGTTGGTGCCGTCAATCTCCATGACTGAGCGCAGGGGCATGTTGGCCTTGCCCGCCGCCACCGCAATCATCGCCTGTTGCACGGTTTCAATCGCCTCGGACATGGGCAGCAGGCGGCGTAGCTCAACGGCTTGGATGTGGATCACAGCGTGGCCTCCGGCCCGGCGGGCCAGTGTGTGCCCGTTGGCGTCAGGCCAAGGATTTCGCTTAGCAGGGCGGTGTAGT
>NVQY01000016.1 GCA_002400675.1 Paracoccaceae bacterium
TGCCATGCCGCCCAGCGACCCGCTGCCCACACAAGACCCGTGATAGGCATTGTGACGACTGATGATGATCGCCTTGTCCGGCTTGCCCTTGTTGGCCCAATAGGTGCGTACCATGCGAATATTGGTGTCGTTCGCCTCGGACCCGGAACTGGCAAAGAAGGTGTGGTTCAGATCACCCGGCGCCAGTTCGGCAATCTTGGCCGCCAGCGCGATCACCGGCGCGTGCGAGGTCTGAAAGAACGTGTTGTAATACGGCAATTCCCGCATCTGCCGCGCCGCCACCTCGGCCAGTTCGTCGCGGCCATAGCCGATGTTGACGCACCACAGCCCGGCCATGCCGTCAAGGATCTGCTCACCTTCGCTGTCGGTCAGGTAAATCCCGCTGGCCCGCGTGATGATGCGCGCGCCCTTGCTCGCCAGTTCGTTTCCGGCAGTAAACGGGTGCATGTGATGCGCAGCGTCCAGCGCCTGAAGTTCGGCTGTGGGCATGTGATTGGTAATCGCGGGCATTGTGAATTCTCCTCAAATCGCGGTTGAGGGCAACAATATGATCAAATTATTCAGAGTCAATCGAATCAGTCACCAAATCCGGTTCTGCGCCAATCCCCAAGGCGGCTTGCCCCATGTCATCTGGATGCACGACAAGGGACAGTCGCGGCACATCCGCGCGGCTTTTTGCGCATAAACGTGTAAAATCAACACTTACAGCCCATTTGGTGGCCCTGTTTTCAACGGGAAACCATGTATAATACGGCTATGGCGAAATTAGAGTTTTGACAGAACGAACATATCCGCTATTGATCGGGGCGGCATAACTTGATCAAATATAAATGCACCGGGACCACCCGGTACGCCCAAGGGAGAGACTTGATGAAAATTCAAACGCTGACACTGACTGCGGTACTGGCATTTGCCAGCGCGACCGCCTTCGCCGAAGAAGTTCGGGTTTATAACTGGTCGGACTACATCGACGAAGAACTGCTGACCAAGTTTCAGGAAGAAACCGGCATCGACCTGATCTATGACGTATTCGACAGCAACGAGGTGCTGGAAACCAAGATGCTGGCCGGCGGGTCGGGCTATGACGTGGTGGTGCCATCGGGCACCTTCCTCAGCCGTCAGATCGTCGCCGGGGCGTTCCAGAAACTGGATATGTCCAAGCTGCCCAACGCGGTCAACCTCTGGGATGTGATCAAGGACCGCACCGAACAATACGACCCCGACAACGCCTATTCGATCAACTACATGTGGGGCACCACGGGCATCGGCGTGAACGTCGGCAAGGTTGCCGCAGCCTTGGGTGACGATGCGC
This sequence comes from Paracoccaceae bacterium, assembly GCA_002400675.1. Lineage (GTDB taxonomy): Bacteria > Pseudomonadota > Alphaproteobacteria > Rhodobacterales > Rhodobacteraceae > NVQY01. The sequence goes on from NVQY01000016.1 coordinate 1,313, forward strand.
CGATTGATTCGCTGGCGCTGATCTTTGATCCGGCCAACATGGAAAAACTGGCCGATTGCGGTGTGTATTTCCTTGACGCTCCAACCGAAATGATCCCCGCCGCGCTGGCGTATCTGGGCGAAGACCCCGACAGCAAGGACCCGGAGGTCATCGCCAAAACCGAAGCGGTCCTGACCGCCGTGCGCCCCTATGTGCAGAAATTCAACTCAAGCGAATACATCAACGCCTTGGCCAACGGCGACATCTGCGTGGCGTTCGGCTGGTCCGGTGACATCCTTCAGGCGCGTGACCGCGCGGACGAGGCCGAAAACGGCGTCGAAATCGCCTATAACGCCCCCAAGGAAGGCGCGTTGATGTGGTTTGACCAAATGGCCATCCCGGTAGACGCCCCCAACCCCGATGGCGCGCATAAATTCCTGAATTTCATTCTGGATGCGGCCAACATGGCGGCGGCTTCGAACTATGTCTATTACGCCAACGGCAATCTGGCGAGCCAGCCAATGCTGGAAGAGGACGTGATCAACGACCCGGCGATCTATCCCAACGCCGACACCATCAAGAACCTCTATACCACCACCTCCTACGACGTGAAAACCCAGCGCAAGGTGACGCGCCTGTGGACCAAGATCAAGTCGGGCACCTGATCCGGCAGACCAACAAAGGCGGGCCATCGGGTCCGCCTTTTTCCATTTGGTACAAAACCGAACAAGTCCTAAATCGACCCGGTACAAAACCAACCAAAACAAAATCGATCAGAACAAAGTGGGGCCTGTCTTGCAATCAACTGAATTCGCGCCTTGGAACGACCCGACCGAAAAACCCCTGATCCGGTTTCGCAACGTCACCAAACGGTTCGGCGATTTTGTCGCCATCAACGACCTGACGCTGGACATCTACGAACAGGAATTCTTTGCGCTGCTTGGCCCCTCGGGCTGTGGCAAAACCACGCTGATGCGGATGCTGGCCGGGTTTGAAACCCCCAGCGAAGGCCAGATCGAACTGTCCGGTCAGGACATCGTGCCGGTGCCGCCCAACAAACGCGCCGTCAACATGATGTTCCAGTCCTACGCGCTGTTTCCGCACCTGTCGATCTGGGACAACATCGCCTTTGGCCTGCGTCGGTCCCCCATGTCCAAACCCGATATCAAAGCCCGCGTCGAAGAGATGCTGAAACTCACCCGGCTGGAAAAATTCGCCCACCGCAAACCGCACCAGATTTCCGGTGGCCAACGCCAACGTGTGGCGTTGGCGCGCTCGCTTGCCAAGGCACCCAAGCTGTTGTTGCTGGACGAACCCATGGGCGCGCTGGACAAAAAGCTGCGTCAGGAAACCCAGTTCGAACTGATGGATATTCAGGAAAAGACCGGCACCACCTTTGTGATCGTCACCCATGATCAGGAAGAAGCGATGACCGTCGCCAGCCGCGTTGCCGTGATGGACGAGGGTTGTTTGATCCAGGTCTCCACCCCCGACCGTATTTATGAGTCGCCAAATTCCGTCTATGTCGCTGATTTCATTGGTGATGTTAACATCATCAAAGGCACCGCCAAGGCGCAGGGCGATGACCTCTATCAGGTGAACTGGTCCGACGGCATGCCGCCTCTGAACGCGACATCGGAAACGGATTTCTCTGACGGGCAAACCTGTCATCTGGCGATCCGCCCGGAAAAGGTGGCGATTTCGGCCGACAAACCCGATGGGGCCGACAACGCGGTGCAGGGCAAAATCCTTGATATCGCCTATCTTGGCAACCTTTCGACCTATCACGTCGAACTGACCTCGGGTGTGATCATCAAGGCGCAAACGTCGAACACGCGGCGCATTTCACGCCGCAGCTTTACATGGGAAGACCCGGTCTGGCTGTCATGGACCGCCACCGCCGGCGTCCTGTTGGTGAACTGATGCGGCGGTTCGTCCTGATCGCCGTCCCGTATGCTTGGCTGGTGGCGCTGTTTCTGGTGCCCTTCCTGATCGTCCTGAAAATCTCATTGTCGGACACGGCGCTGGCGATCCCGCCCTATGTGCCCAAGTTCGAATGGGCCGAAGGCATCATGGCCTTTCTGCGCCAGCTTGATTTCGAAAACTTCATCTTTCTGACCGAAGATAACCTGTATTGGAAAGCCTACCTTTCCAGCCTGCAAATCGCCACGATCTCTACTATTCTGACCCTGATGGTCGGCTATCCCATCGCTTACGGCATGGCCCGCGCCCCGGCCGAATGGCGCCCGACCCTGATGATGCTGATCATCCTGCCATTCTGGACCTCGTTCCTGATCCGGGTTTACGCGTGGATGGGCATCCTCAGCCAGGAAGGCTTCCTGAACCAGTTCCTGCTGTGGACCGGCATCATCAACGAACCGTTAACCATCATCAACACCAACACCGCCGTCTATATCGGCATCGTTTACACCTACCTGCCGTTCATGATCCTGCCGATTTATGCCGCGCTTGACCGCATGGACGGATCATTGATCGAAGCCGCCGAGGATCTGGGCTGTTCGCGCCTCATGGCGTTCTGGCTGGTGACGATCCCCCTGTCGAAAAACGGCATCATTGCAGGCAGCTTTCTGGTGTTCATCCCGGCGCTTGGCGAATTCGTCATCCCCTCGCTTTTGGGCGGCTCTCGCACGCTGATGATCGGCAAAGTCCTGTGGGAGGAGTTCTTTTCCAACCGCGACTGGCCGGTGGCAAGTGCTGTCGCGGTGATCCTGTTGCTGATCCTCGTGGTGCCCATCGTACTGTTCCAGCGCAACCAGCAAAAACAAGCCGAGGCTGAATCATGATGCGTCTTAGCTGGTTCAATGTGGTGTCGCTGACCCTTGGGTTCGCGTTCCTTTACATCCCGATGATCATTCTGGTGATCTACAGTTTCAACGCCGGCAAACTGGTGACGGTCTGGTCCGGGTTTTCAACCAAATGGTACGGCGAACTGACCCAGAACGAAGCGTTTCTGAACGCCGCATGGGTCACCTTGAAAGTGGCGGTGGTGTCATCAACCTTTGCAACGGTTCTGGGCACGATGGCGGCCTATGTGCTGGTGCGTGCCGGGCGCTTTACCGGGCGGACGCTGTTTTCCGGCATGATCTACGCGCCTCTGGTCATGCCCGAAGTGATCACCGGCCTGTCGCTATTACTGTTGTTCATCGGCATCGGGCTGGACCGGGGAATCGTCACCATCGTTCTGGCACACACAACGTTTTCAATGTGTTACGTGTCGGTGGTCGTGTCATCCCGACTGGTCACCTTCGATCAATCCCTCGAAGAGGCCGCCCTTGATCTGGGTTGCTCCCCGATAGAGGCCTTCCGGCTGGTGACCCTGCCAATCATCGCGCCCGCGGTGATTTCTGGCTGGTTGCTGGCGTTCACCTTGTCGCTGGACGATCTGGTGATCGCCTCGTTCACCTCGGGACCGTCCGCCACCACCTTGCCGATCAAGATATATTCGGCCGTTCGATTGGGCGTCAGCCCGGAAATCAACGCGCTTTCGACCATCATGATTGCCATCGTGACGGTCGGGGTGATTTCCGCCTCGCTTGTGTCCAAACGCAATCTGGTACGGCAAAAACGCGAAATGCAGGCGGCGGAACGGGCATAATGCGGCGTGTTTTTTCCGATTTCGCCTATGGCCCCGGCCCCCGTGCAGGGTGCTGGTGGGACGAAACAATTGCCGCACCGGACTGGCCGCACCTGCAAGGGGATCAAACCGTTGATGTGGCCATTATCGGCGGCGGTTTTACCGGCATGTCCGCGGCATTGCATCTGGCCGAGGCGGGCGCATCCGTTGCCTTGCTTGAGGCGCAAACACCCGGTTGGGGCGCATCGGGGCGCAACGGAGGTTTCTGCTGTCTGGGCGGTGCCCGCCTGAGCGAACAAGCGATGGCCCGGCAATATGGTGAAAGCTCGGCCAACGAATACTGGCAGACCGAACGGGACGCCGTTGACCTTGTGGATGGGGTGCTGACCCGGTTAAATCTGGACGTTGATCGCCATTCGCAAGGCGAAACTCAACTGGCGCATAATGCCCGCGCAATGGACGGCTTGCGCCGCAAGGCGGGCACGGATGGCGTCCTGACAGAAGCCGCTGATCTGGCGGACCAAGGGCTGAACGGCCCGTTCCATGGCGCGCTGACAACGCCGGTTGGATTTGGACTGAACCCGCGAAAATATCTGTTTGGCCTTGCAGTGGCGGCCGTAAAAGCGGGCGCGCAGCTATTCCAGAACAGCCCGGTCGAGGCACTTGGGCGCAGGCAAAAAGGCCATATCGTACGGACTGCACAGGGGCGCGTGTTCTGCGATACCGTGCTGATTGCCACCAATGGATATTCAAGCGACGACCTGCCGGAATGGCTTTCGGCGCGGTACATGCCGACCCAATCCGCCGTTCTGGTAACCCGGCCTCTGACGGATGGTGAACTGACGGCGCAAGGCTGGACCAGCGACCAGATGGCCTATGACACACGCAACCTGCTGCATTATTTCCGCCTGATGCCTGATCGCCGGTTCCTGTTTGGCATGCGCGGCGGATTGCTGTCCTCGGCCTGGTCCGAACGCCGTGTAAACGCCCGCGTCCGCGCCGATTTCGAAGCGATGTTCCCGGCGTGGAAAGGTGTGGACTCTCCCAATCACTGGTCCGGCATGGTGTGTCTGTCCCGCAACCAAGTGCCCTTTGTCGGCCCGGTCCCCGCGCGACCGGGAATGTTCGCCGGCCTCGCCTATCACGGCAACGGAGTCGCCATGGGCAGCTATTGCGGCCGGTTACTTGGCGATCTCGCGCTGGGCCGCACACCAATCGGGCGATACCCGACACCGATGCGCCATCAGATGGGACAATTCCCGTTTGGACGCGCGCGCCGGATTGTGTTGCCACCGCTTTACGCGTGGTTAAAATTGCTGGATATCTAGGCCTTTGTCGCAGKYYTGKNGASATWRKRCNGACKGATMNCMYATCCCATTACCAAAAAATGAGGTTGGGCAGATGAAAATAGCAATGATTGGCACAGGGTACGTGGGCCTTGTCTCTGGCGTATGTTTCTCGGATTTCGGGCATGACGTGGTTTGCGTTGACATGAACCCCGACAAGATCGACATGTTRCGCAGCGGCGAAGTGCCAATCTACGAACCCGGCCTGGAACAACTCATGGCGACCAATGTCGAGGCCGGACGCCTTACCTTTTCCGGCGATTTGGCRACWGCCGTAAGCGGGGCCGAGGCMGTATTCATCGCCGTGGGCACACCAACCCGGCGCGGTGACGGGCACGCCGATCTAAGCTATGTCATGGCCGCCGCTGAACAAATCGCCGGGGCCATTGATGGCTACACGGTGGTTGTCACAAAATCCACGGTGCCGGTGGGCACCAATCGCTCTGTCAAACAGGTTATCGCCAAGGCCAATCCAAACGCCGAATTTGATGTTGCCTCGAACCCGGAATTCCTGCGCGAAGGTGCTGCGATTGACGATTTCATGCGCCCCGAYCGGGTTGTTGTCGGGGTCCAGCGGGACCGCGCCGCCGACGTGATGAACGAGATTTACCGCCCGCTGTACCTGCGCGACTTTCCGGTCCTGATTACCGATCTGGAAAGTGCCGAAATGATCAAATACGCTGCCAATGCGTTTCTGGCCACCAAGATCACCTTTATCAATGAAATCGCTGCACTGTGCGAACGCACCGGAGCCGATATCAAACTGGTAAGCCAGGGCATGGGGCTGGATGGGCGGATCGGTAACAAGTTCCTGCATGCTGGGCCGGGCTATGGCGGGTCTTGTTTTCCGAAAGATACCAAAGCCTTGGCCCGTATTGGTCAGGAACATGGGTTGCCGATGCAAATCACCGAAACCGTGATCAAGGTCAATGACGAACTGCGCCGCCGGATGATCGACAAGATCACCGACATGATCGACGGTGACATCGCCGGCAAAATCATTGCCGTGCTGGGCGTCACGTTCAAACCCAACACTGATGACATGCGCGACGCGCCTTCGTTGACCATCGTTCCCGCACTGATCGGGGCCGGCGCAAAGGTACGGGTTGTTGATCCGCAAGGTCGGCGCGAAGGTACCGATCTGCTGCCCGGGGTGAACTGGGTCGATGATGCGTACAAAGCCGCACAGAATGCAGATGCACTGGTGATCCTGACGGAATGGAATGAATTCCGCGCACTGGATTTGAAACGCCTGGCCAAACGCATGAATACCCCGGTAATGGCCGATTTGCGCAATATCTACTCTACCAGAGACGCAAAAAGAGCCGGGTTCGTGCAGTATGTTTCCATAGGTCGCGCAGACTTCAAGGCCTAGGCCAACATCAAGGCATCCTAGTCGCCAGATCAGGAGGCATTGCGTAAACCAGTGACGGCCGACGAAGAAATCGCCTGCCCCCCGTCGAGGATAAGGAAAACCTGCCCATTTCGCAATTGTGCCTCAGAGATGGTGCTGTAAACCTCGGCTGTTTCACTGAGAACCAAGTCTTCGCCCTGAAAGCTATCAATTTTAAAGCTATAAAGCCCCTTTTCGAACGGGTCTCCACTGTCATCCACACCTGCCCATTCAATCGGCTCGGAAGAAACCGGAACTTTGATGCGTTGCACTTCATTGCCGGTCTCGTCCAGGACAACCAATTCCGTCCGGTCAGAAACCGAAGCCGGGTTTGCTGATATAGAAACCGGGCTGCCATCAAAGTACGTCGGAGCGGCGGCGCGCGCCTCCATTCCTACCCAGCTTGCCAATGACCCTATGCTGGAAATGCTCGACTGTGTCGCCAACGCTGCCAGTGCGTCATTGGTTTTAACCTGTTGTTCTACCATAGAAAATTGCGCCAATTGAGAGGAATAAGTCGAGGCATCAATTGGTTCAAGAGGGTCCTGGTACTTTGCTTGCGCCGTCAACATCTTTAGAAAGGTGTCAAAATCCGTAGCAATTCCGGCAGAGTTTGACGAAACTTCCGGGACGGTGGGACTCGGCAACTGGGCGGTGGTTGTTGGTATAGCATTGATCACGTGTCATAACCTCATATCTAACCCGCGCAAAACCGGCGGGCGTGTGGAATTATCTGTTTCTGAACCAACCGGCACATCGGCTGAGTTATTGTCAGGTTCCATTTCGGTGAAACCCTGACGCCCCTCTGAACCCTCATCAAAGCGGCTATTTGTTCCGTCCCCGGAAAAATCGAACCCGATATCAACATATCCCAGGTTGCGGAATTCTTCGGTTAGCTGGTCGATATGTCGGCGCATCAGGTCCAATGTTTCCGGTCTTTCCGCCAGAATCGACACCGAAATCCCGGCGTCGCTTGTGGACAGAACCATGCGAACACGGCCAAGTTCTTCGGGGTTGAGGGCAATTTCAATTTTCTTGCTTTGAGCATTGCTCAGGGCATCCGCCATTTGACTGGCAACTGCCCGTGCGGTGCTTGGGTGCGTAAACACGTTTTCAGCAGAGCGAACCGGCGCGTTCGGTGTCAGACTTTCCCTTGAAAGCACGGGGATATCGTCGGTTCTTCCTTCGTCCAGAAAGAAGGTTTTCGTCTGAACATCAAGGGATTTCGAGATCGCACCGTTAGCTACGTTACCAACAAATTCCGGGGATGAGGCAGGGGTAGAGTTGGGTTGAATCGCCAAAGACGTGGTACTGTTTCCCCATCTTTGATCAGAGGCCAGAACACCCATTTTTTGGTCAACCGAGAATCCGGCGCTTGACCTAAGAGATGGGGGGGAGACCGTATTTGATGGCGTATTTCCAGCAGTATCAGGCGAAGAAGCTGGGATAATTGCCGCTGTTTCGGCTGTTCCTGTTTGCGAAGGTCGGAAACCCGCCAAAATCTGCGGATCAGTTTTTGTCCCCGTAAAATCTGGTCTGTTAGGGAGCACCTGCGCAACAGTGTTCGGAGTGCTAGTTTGGGTGAAAATCTGGCCTCGTGGTGGTTCCACCGAAACGTCCGGTTTCTGCGAAGGCCCCATCGTATTTGGAATCGCTCCCCTTGTAGTTGACAGTTGCCCCACTTTGGAAATTGAAAGTACAGGGGTGGAGCCAGCCATATCCAATTGCGTGGATTCAAGAGCCTGGAACTGCCCAGGCGCTTTCGTCGCGTTTGGCCCAGGTTCTGCAAGGGCCAGTCCCGGTACATTAATAGTCCCACCCTTTAGGGGAGTCCGAGGCTCTGAAATCAGTTGTTGTGAGCCATTAATTGTTGGCTGTACTGGGGAATTTGCAGTTCCCTTGTCAAACATCTTTGGGATGCCGTCATTATTGGGGAGTTCTGAAACTACATTTTTTTGTACCTGTCGAACATTTCCGGCAAATGAATCCTCTGCCTGACCATCGTCTCGCGTTACAAAGCCACGTTTGTAGGCCGGGGAAATGCCGGTTTGGGTCGCAACAGCTATAATTTGGCTGGGTTGTTCTGCCTTGGTGCTCTCAAGAGGTGGTGCCTCTTGACGTTCTGGTCTTACGGCTGTCGGGTCAACAGTTTTACCATTGATATCTGATAGTTGTGCGGAATCTTCAGTCTTGGTAAACTCCACCTCAACGGCGCGGGTTGGTGGTATTGCAAAGGCTAGCGTCTCTTTAAGCAGATCACGGCCGTCAGCGCCAACAATGTCCCGATCTACGGATTGATCAATGGCCAGACCTTCCGCAGGAGTCGCTTCAGTTTCGGAAATTATTGTCAATTCCGACTCTTCCCCTGACGACTCACCTGCCGTTTCATTCACAATGACGTCCATCAATTCTTCAGACGTTTCATTTTGTATTATCAATTCAATATGGAAGTCGAAACTTTCCTTTCCTTCAGGCGGAGGGTTCGGAAGTGACACCTTTGACACAGGCGTAACCGCTGCGACAAGTTGACTTGAAGTAACATCTGTTTGCATGATTTCCCGGTATTCTACCTCGTTGCCCTGCACTTTGACTGCAATCAGTTACAATTTTTTTAACCGATTTCGGTGCATTCTAAATTCTATCGATATTCCGAGGTTTTTATGCAGACACTTGTTCCTTTACCCAGCAACGCAACTGCCATGGCGCAATCCGACACAATCCGGGATGAACCAGACAACGAGAGGCGCACCGCCCTTCGCAAAGCAGCCAATGACCTAGAAGCGGCTTTTCTGACGGAAATGCTCAAGGCAGCTGGGTTCGGGAAGTCCCGCGAATCGTTTGGCGGCGGGTCGGGGGAGGATCAGTTCAGTTCGCTATTGGTAAGGGCGCAGGCCGAACAAATGACCCTCGCCGGGGGTATTGGATTGGCCGAATCACTATTTAACGCACTATTGGAGACGGAAAATGACCCATCAAAATCCTCAAGACTTGATTGATGAATTGGACACATTGCTCGACCGGGAACGTCAGGCACTTATCGACGGCGACCTGGAACTACTGGGCCGGATGCTGGCGCAGAAACAAGGTTTAATAGACAGAATCAACACCTTGGACATGCTGGAAAGGGATAGCCTGGCCCAGGTCCATGACAAGGTCACCCGAAATCAGGAACTATTGAACAGTGCGATGGAAGGAATACGCGCCGTTGCAAACCGCATGGCGGATCTTCGTCGTGTGCGCCATAGCCTTGAGACCTACGATCAGTCGGGGCACAAAACCCGCATTGCAACACAAGACCATTATAGTGTGGAAAAACGCGCATAAACGCAGATTTAGGCAAATGCGAACTATGCAGTCGTCGCGTCTTAGCACTCCATTAGCAAATACCAATCAAAGTGTGGAGGCACTCTGGAAACGAGTGGCGCGATACCAGACCACCGGCAATCGCACCTGTCAGAAAGACATTTGGTCCGTCCAAAGGGGGCGGGATGAAACCGGGTGAAAATCGCCCTTTGACTAAAGGAAAATGCTATGTCCAGCATTCTGACAAACAACGGCGCAATGGTTGCGCTGCAAACATTGAAATCAATCAACACCGAATTGGGGAAAACACAAAGTGAAATCTCGACCGGCAAGAAGATTTCGTCGGCCAGAGATAACTCGGCGGTCTGGGCTATCTCCAAAGTGATGGAATCGGACGTTAACGGCTTCAAGGCGATTTCAAGTAGTTTGGCCCTTGGGGAATCCACTGTTGCCGTCGCGCGGAATGCTTCCGAAACGATTACCGACTTGTTGACCCAAATGAAGGGCAAGATCGTCGCGGCGCAAGAAGACAACGTCGATCGAGACAAGATCAATGACGATGTCAGCGCTCTGAAGGAACAGGTTGCGTCGGTTGTCGCGGCCGCCCAGTTCAATGGCCTGAACCTTGTCAACGGGTCCACCGCATCGGCCGATATCCTTTCTTCGCTTGATCGCGACAGCGGTGGCGGCGTGACTGCAAGTTCGATCACTGTGGCCGCCACCGACATGTCAACAAGCGGCTACGTGGCCAATGACATTTTCGCCGGCAGTGGCGGCACCCCGTCGGGCGATGGTGATACGGTTGTCCTTTCGCTTGACAATACCGGCGGTAACGACACGATCGAAATTGCTGAAAACGGCACCGCTTTTGTTGCCGGCGAAAAGGTCAGCATTTCGATTGGCGATCAATCCGTATCCTATACGGTGTCCGCCGATGATGCCGCAGCCACGACAACGTCCGATATCGTGGCCGTCGCCCTGAAAAACAAGATCGACAATCTTGGTATTGCCAACCTTGTCGTTGATTATGACAGCGGTACGCCGGGAACCCTTGATTTCACCAACAACGGCACAACTGACCTGGCCGTTACTGGCCAGTACACCAACGCTGATTCAGGCGGCTTGGGCGCAATGGCGGCAATCGACGTCTCAACTGCCGTCGGGGCGACTGCAGCCCTGGCTTCGATTGAAACCCTGATCGGGACGTCGATTGATGCCGCGGCTTCCTTTGGTTCGTCAGAAGGAAGGATCGCGTCGCAGGCCTCGTTTATCTCGAACCTGACCGACTCTCTCAAGTCCGGAATTGGGGCGATGGTGGATGCCAATATGGAGGCGGCTTCGGCCCGATTGCAGGCCTTGCAGGTGCAACAACAGCTGGCTGTGCAGTCCCTTTCGATCGCCAACCAGGCTCCGCAGACGATCCTGTCTCTGTTCAGGTAAACACATGATCGGGGCGCAAAGCGCCCCGACCTACCTCTTTTCATATCCCCAACAGATGAGGCTCTGACGTGAACGCCCATTCTCAGGCACAGCGCGCCTATTCGGCAGCTTCGCCATCAACAAAAACTTCCCGAAATCTGGAATATGATGTCGTTGCCCGGATCACACATCGGCTCAAATCCGCCGATCAGAAAGGCCCCGAAGGGTTTTCCAGCCTGGTTCAAGCCCTGCATGACAACAAAAAACTCTGGAATATCTTTGCCGTGGACGTAGCTGACTCTGACAATTCACTTCCCCGTGCATTGAAAGCGCAGATTTTCTATCTGGCAGAATTTACCAGCCAACACACAAGCAAGGTTCTGGCACGGCAGGCTGATGTCGCCCCATTACTTGAAATCAACACGGCCATTCTCAACGGCCTGCGAAGCGGGGCGGCATAATATGGGTGGCTTGGTTCTCAAACTTGCCCCGAAAGAGCGGGTATTGGTCAATGGTGCAGTCATTGAAAATGGCGACCGGCGTAGTCGGTTGTCGATCATGACGCCAGACGCCAACATCTTGCGGTTAAGGGACGCCATTCATCCGGAAGACGCCAATACGCCCGTCAGGCGGGTGTGTTATGCTACGCAGTTGATTTTGTCCGGAGACAGTGACCCGGACAACGCAAACCTGCCGTTGCTGCGCCATATCGAAGGGTTAAGCCAGGTTTTTCTGGATCCGGACAGTCGTGTTTCGCTGGCCGAGGCCACGGATGCATTGGTCAATGGCCAGTACTACCGTTGCCTCAAGGCATTGCGTAGCCTGCTGCCCCGGGAAGAACGCCTGATCGCAACGCGTCTGTCATGAATTTTCAACCGGTCATACCCACATCCGGATTGGCCGGGTGGCGATTTTTGCAACGCACTTACGACGCCCAGTTTACCGCTTTCACCAAATCACCGCAGTTGGCGCGGGACACAGAGTATTTTTCCGAGAAAATTAGCAGTGTAACAACCGCACAGGATCTGGTTTCAGACCGTCGATTGCTTACCGTTGCCCTGGGCGCATTTGGTCTGTCTGATGATCTGAACAACCGCTATTTCATTCAGAAAATAATGGAAGATGGCACATCTGACTCTGGCGCTCTGGCAAACCGGTTGGCAGACGGTCGTTACAAAGAATTGAGCGATGCCTTCGGTTTTGGCCCTGGCGAGGTTCCAGTAACAATTGACACGGCCAAAATGACAGAAATTGTTGAGCTGTATAAAACACAGTCATTCGAAGTCTCTGTCGGCGAACAAGATGACACCATGCGTATCGCGCTATTTGCTCAAAGAGAGCTGGCCGATTTGGCCAATGATCCAATGAGCGAGGATGCAAAATGGTTTTCAGTAATGGCGTTGCCACCGCTTCGAAAGATGTTTGAAACCGCGTTGGGTTTACCCGCATCATTTGGGCAGATAGACATCGACAAGCAACTGACAATCTTTCAGGATCGAACAAACAGCGCCACCGGTGATCCAACCGTGTCGCAGTTTACTGATCCCAAGGCTTTGGAAGGTTTGACCAATCGTTATCTAGCCAGATCTCAGATTTCATCTTTCAACGCTTCGTTGACATCTGGATCAACCGCTCTGACRCTATTGCAACTGGCAGGATATTAAACAATTCGGTTAGTATTGGAATGCGGATTCTGATCCAAAGATCAAAAAAATTCCGATTTTGAACGTTGATTTTGGATCACTATCGGCTCTGTTGCACAAAATGGTTTAAAGGCGTGCTGCCCCTTTCCCCAGACGGACGTATCCCTCGGGATGGGTTTGGGGGATCCCACACGCAGTGAAACGGTTGAGCACGGCGGCACGACCTTGCGGTTCGCGACTTGACGATCGAATTCCCGCTCCATAATTCCGTCTCCCGGCAATTTGACACAGTGCATTCGTCGCCAGGTAGTGGAGCGCTTGCAAACCATGACAGGGGGCTTCCATGGTTTGGCGTTGCGACGAGTGGGAATGATGGCATCGGCACCCCGGTCGGCAAGGCAACGGCGTTATGACAAGCACGGGTGTCATAGGCACCATCTCTGTTACCATGCCCATCCGCTAATCCTCTGGTACGGTGATGTAAACATCACCTGTCGCCAGTGGATCGAAAGCGATCCGTGACTCCTCAGGGCAGCATTATGAGATCGTCAGTTCGTGGTCTTGGATTCCTGCGGTATGAATCTGCTCATGCAGCTTGGGTAACACCTTGGGTTCCCGCCGTGAATCCCTCACCTGACTTGTGCAACAATGCCTTTCTGATCACGTATCCTGACGTATTATGTCCATGATCAGGACATTCAAAATATCCGGCCCCATTTCCTCTTGTGCCACCTCCCGCAAGGCGGTTCGCAAAAGATCCAGTGTTTCCGTTCGCGTGAAGAATGCGCCTTTGAACCCACCCATGTTGGCATGTTCAAATAGGGTACGCAAAAAGGCATCTCGTAGCTTGGGTTCTCGATTGTAGATTTCCTCACTGATTCCGGGCCGCGTTTCCAAGCTAAGTGAGATGACAACCAGTGCAGCAATCGAGTTATTCTCAACAACCGGAATTACGAACTGATTGCTCATCTTTACGAATTCTGTGCCTGAATCTGTAGCAGTTTCGTGATCCGAGCCTTCCGGTTTTTCCGGAGGGGCCGTTTCCATGCCGGATTGTTGATCAACCGGTGGCGACAAGAACATTGCAGTTCCGATCCCCCCACCGATTCCGGCAAGTAGAAAAATCAAGGGTACTATCTTGGCAATCATATCAAGCCTTCAGAATGGGAGAACCGCGTCAAGAATCTGCTGCCCATAACGCGGTTGCTGCATATCGGTGATCTGCCCGCGCCCGCCGTAGGAAACCCTTGCGGAGGCAATCTTATCATAGGTGATTTCGTTTTGCCGGGCGATATCCTCGGGACGAACAAAACCAGTGACCAGCAATTCACGCATTTCAAAATTTACCCGCAGTTCTTGCGAGCCGGATATCGACAACACCCCGTTGGGCAATACGTCAATGACCGTAGCCGCGACACGCAGGGTCAGTTTCTCTTTGCGTTTCACTGACCCGCTTCCGGTGGACCCGCTTGTTGAATTCAAATCAACGGCTTCGGCCAGTGTTGCACCATCTGGCAGGTTTTGGTTGATCCTCTGGGGCACGCCAAACAACTGGGTTATCCCAAGTGTTTCAGAACCTGAACGTTCTCTTGACGTGTTATTTGAAATCTCAGCTTTCTCGTCGATTTCTATAACAACCGTCAGAATATCCCCTTTCTGAACCGCCCTTCGGTCACCCAGAAGCGAGTTTTTGCCAGCGCTCCACAATGAAGCCTGATCTACACTTCGTTGCGGTTGGGTTCGCAATGGCAATCCGGGAAACAGCATAGCAACCTGCTCCGGAGATTCCGAAATTGGTGTAAAGCTGGGCGGCTTTCCGATGTGATCGGCCCGCCCACATGCGGTCAGAAAGACCAGTCCGGAAATTGCGAATATGTGACGACTTGCTTTATGCATTACTGAACCTCGATTGATCCATTGGCCAGGATAACACCTGTCACAGCTGTACGTGACCCTACGTTCATCGCTCTTATTGTTTCTCCGACAGCACCACGTCCAAGTGCGCGGCCTTCGGTGACTATCTTTAGGGGCCCATTTGAGAATACCAGCAAAACGATATCATTTCGCCCGATGACCGCCGGCGGGCCAATGTCGCCGGGTCGGATTGGGCGCCCGGCATATAGGGTGACTCGTGCCTCTTGGCCGATGATTTCTTGTGGCTGCGAAAATGCCCCCGAGATATCGACTGAATTTACAGTCAAGTCCCGCGCGTCAATAATTTCTCTTGCGCGAATGGTTCGGGTGGGGACAACGGCCTCTGCGAGGGCCGATGTTCCTATCGACATGAGCAGACATATAAGAAGACCACGCATTATCGCACCTGTGTCGTTGCGGCCATCATTTGGTCGGCTGCGGAAATGACTTTTGCGTTCATTTCATACCCCCGCTGCGCCTCGATCAATTCGGTTACTTCGCGAACGGCATCGACAGAACTGGCTTCAAGATACCCTTGGCGCAACAACCCCATTCCATCCTGGCCGGGTGTTGAAATTAGGGCAGGCCCAGAGGCTTCGGTTTCGCTGAACAGATTGCTCCCAAGTGCTTCGAGGCCTTTTGCATTGGTAAAGCCAGCGAGATCGAATTGCCCCAGCAACTGACCTTCAGCGGCATCATCGAAATAGACATAGACTTCGCCTGATGCATTGATCGAAATGCTGCGCGCATCCGATGGAATGACGATTTCCGGGGACACAGCCAAGCCATCTGACGTGACAATCAACCCGTCGCCCGTTCGTTTTAGACCACCATCCCGAGTATAGGCGGTTCGACCGGATGGCAGCGTCACTTCAAGGTAACCACGCCCTTCGATTGCCACGTCCAGGTCATTTCCGGTCGCCGTCACGGCACCCTGCGCGAGTTGTACGCTGACCGCTGAGGGGCGTACGCCCAGGCCAAGCTGTACACCGGTCGGAAGCACCGTGCCATCCGAGGCATTCACTGTTCCCGGGCGCGAAACTTGTTGGTAATGAAGGTCAGAAAACTCAGCCCGGCGCGCGTTGTATCCGGTGGTGTTCATGTTTGCGAGGTTGTTTGCGATGGTTTCGACGCGCATCTGCTGTGCGCTCATTCCGGTTGCGGCAATTTTCAGGGCGCGCATGGGCGTCTCCTTTGAGCTGGGTTAACGGATCAGGGTTTTGACCGCATTGCGAATGCGTTCATCTTCGGATTCAAGAAAACTTTGACCCATCTCGTAAGAGCGTTGAATCTCAATCATCCGGGCCAGTTGCGATATCGGATTCACATTTGAGCTTTCAAGAAAGCCCTGTAATATCGTGGGCTTCTCCACCGGTTCTGTTCCTGAATCCGTCCGAAACATTACACCGTTTTCGCGAACCATATCGTTTGAATCCGCCGGTAGGAACAATCCGATCTGGCCAAGTGGTTGACCATTTACACTGATTGTCCCATCGCTGGCGACGTTCACTTTCTCTACCGAACCCGGCACAAACACCGGAGATCCGCCAGAATCGAGAACACGGTAACCATCCATTGTTACCAGGTCGCCATCGGCATTTGGGGCAAAGCTGCCTGCGCGAGTCAGGCGTTCCCCGTTGGGCGTTTCGACAAGAAAGAAACCTTCGCCTTCGATTGCAAAGTCGAACGACCCGTTGGTTTGCGTCAAGGTGCCCTGGGCCATCGAAGTGTTGCGGATTTGCGCACGTGACAAAGACACGGCCGATCGACCTTGGGCTGAGTCGATGAATTCTGAAAACATCAACCCTTCTTGGCGGTATCCGGTGGTCGCCGCGTTGGCAATATTGTTTGCGACGATTTGCATTTCGTTCAACAACCCGGATTGGCGGGAAACCGTGACATAATCCGAAATACCCATCAGGAACCTCCAGCGATCAAAGGCAGGATCTGGACATGGAAAAACGACACCAACGTCTGCGTCATGAACCCCATGGTCACCCAGAAAACGATGACAATTGCCGCCAGTTTGGGCACAAATGTCAGGGTCAATTCCTGAATGGAGGTCAATGCCTGAAACAAGCCAACAGTAAGTCCGGCCACCAATGCCACAGTCAGGATTGGCATCGACACCAATACAGCGGCCCATAAGCCCTGGCGCATGGTGTCAAAAAATACCCCTTCGCTAAGCATATCAGACCGGCATCCGCAGGATTTCCTGGTACGCCTCAACGACTTTGTTGCGCACGGTAATCGCGGTTTCCACGGCCAGTTCCGCTTGCGCCAGGGCCTGAACCAGCGCAGTCGGATCTGCGTCCCCGGTCATTGCTGCCATGGCGGCGGTTTCGCCTTGCTCAAGAGTAGCGGCAAAATCTGTGGCGGCCGATTTCAGCGTTTCACCAACCGAATTGGGATCGGGCCGTGTGGCGGGGCGTGCGGCGTTGTACCCCTGAGGGGCGGTTAGATTACGAATATCCATTCTGGATCTCCTCTTATTTTCTTAACAAGTCCAACAAGGCGGACGACATTTGCCGGGCCTGATCAAACATTTTTAGATTCGCTTCGTAGCTTCGCTGCGCTTCTCGGGCGTCAGCTATTTCGATCATGAGATCGACGTTGGACCCGTTGTAGTTACCGGTTTCGTCGGCCAGGGGGTTTGCGGGATCATAAATCCGCGCCAATTCTCTTTGGTCCAGTTGTACCGGGCCGACTGCAATTCTTTCCATCTTTCCGGATGCGTCCCGAACAGCTTCAAACGAAACGGTTTTGCGTCGATATCCGGGTGTGTCCGCCTGCGAAATGTTTTCCGAAACATGGCGCAGGCGGGTGGCCTGCGCGGCAAGGGCGCTGGCGGAAATTGATAGGGATTTTGAAAATTCACTCATGCCAATGTCCCCCCTATCGCCCAAGACTGTTGCGTAGAATGCTTAAGGAGGATTTGTAAATCGCCAAGGCAAGGTCGTGTTGACGCTTGACTTCGACCCCATTCAACATCTCATTTTCAATCGAGACGGTGTTTCCATTTGGGTCGGATGTGGCATTAGGCGTGAAAGTTTCCCACGCCGATCCGTCGGAAGACATGCCGTTCAGGTGCCCGGCACGACTGGCACGCATTCCTGCTCCGGTTCCGCTGTTTTTAATCACGTCCTGGAATGGGACCAGGTCGCGGGCCTTATAGCCCGGCGTGTCAGAATTTGCCATATTTTGCGCGATGACCGCTTGGCGTTCGCCGGCATGGGTGGCCATGGCGGCTGCGGTTCGAAAGACATTCAGGTCTGTGAACATCGGGGCTTCTCCCTCGATTGGTTTCAACTAAGGCTTAACCCTGATTCCTTTAGAAACAGTTTCAGGAAACATATGGAGTCGCCAAAAAATGCATCAGGGAATGAAAGCGTTGAAAAGTGAGTTGGACTTGAAAACCCTTGCACGCCCGGTCGGACGGGTGGTTGAGGTGACCGGTGGAATAATCCGGGTGTCCGGTCTTTCCGATCAGGTTCGGATTGGCGATCAGGTGACATTGCGGCGCAATCCCGGCAGCCCGCTTGAGGGCGAGATTTTGCAGGCATTCAAGGATGTTGTGAACATGTTGCCTGACACTGCCCCAAATGGAGTTGCTATTGGCGACCCCGTCATCCTGCGCGGAACGCCTGATTTTGCCCCGTGTGAACAATGGGTTGGGCGAATTGTCGACCCCTATGGCGCGCCTCTGGATGGTCGGCCGCTTGCCCGGGGGGCCATCGCGCATAACTTGATGTCCCCCTCCCCGCCGGCGGCCGATCGGCGCAGTCTTGGCGGGCGTGTGTCAACTGGATTGGCTGTTCTGAACACAATATTGCCTATCGCCCAAGGGCAGAGAATCGGTCTTTTTGCAGGGTCAGGTGTGGGCAAATCGCGTTTGTTGGCGCAACTCGCCGTACATATGCAAGCCGACATCGTAGTGGTTGGTCTGATCGGTGAACGGGGCCGTGAAGTGAACGAATTTGTGACCCGTGTCCTTGGTCCCGAAGGAATGAAACGCGCAGTTGTGATCGCCGCAACGTCGGATCAGTCCGCAGCGACCCGGCGGCGATGTGCCTGGGCGGCGATGTCCGTGGCCGAACATTTCCGAAATGCGGGATTGAACGTTCTTTTTCTGGCTGATTCTATTACCCGCTTTGCCGAGGCTCACCGTGAAATCGCCGTTGCAGCAGGCGAATCCCCGGCGTTACGCGGTTATCCACCTTCGATCACGCCACTGATCACTGCGCTCTGTGAAAGAGCAGGGCCAGGGACACGAGATCAAGGGAACATAACGGCGATCTTCAGTGTGCTGGTGGCCGGATCCGACATGGACGAACCAATCGCCGATATATTGCGCGGAGTTTTGGATGGGCATATTGTGCTTAATCGGGACATCGCAGAGCGTGGGCGGTTTCCGGCAATTGATGTGGGGCGATCCGTTTCTCGTTGCCTGCCTGATGYGGCCAGCGATGCCGAGAATGCGATGATCGGTGAAACACGTAAATACCTGGGTGCGTATGAACAATCCGAAGTCATGATCAAGGCGGGTCTTTATGTCGATGGATCGGATTCGGTTCTTGATCAGGCAGTGCGGTTATGGCCAGAAATGGACGCGTTTTTTTCAAGGGTAGAAACAGATGGAATCAGAGGGAGCTTTGATCGCCTGGGGTTGATTCTGAGACGCTCCGTGGGGTCAGGAGATCATGGTCATAAACCGATTTAGGGGTAATGACGGCAATGTTGCCCAAATATCCGGGAGGGATTCAGGCCGGGAACCCAAGGTGTTACCCCGACTGTATGAGCAGACCCATACCGCAGAAATACAAAACTACGAACTGACGATCCTATAAYGCTGCCCTGAAGAGTCGCGGATCGCTTTCGATCCACTGSCGACAGGTGATGTTTMCATCACCGTAAGGTGGTTCGATCCCGGGATGGAKTGGCGCGCGGYTCGCACTGGCAAACGCGGTTGTCAGCCTGCGGGCAAGGGTTTCACCGCCGAAGTGACCAAGCAAAGCGTTGACCAGTTGATCCCCACGATTTCGGGTGGCGTTTCTGTGGTCGAATTCAGCTCACCCAGCGGGTTGGTCGGAGAGGTGCTTCGCCGGTTCACGGCGATCCGCAACGCTGGCGTCAAAACGGTGGCGACCGGTGAGTGCGTAAGCGCCTGCACGCTGTTGTTTCTAGGCGGCACCGAACGATCAGTTGCGTTCAATGGCGCCATCGGGGTCCACCAGTGGCGTTCGGAGGGTGGGGTGACAAGTGACTTTGACGCACAGATGACGTCGGCGTTGTTACTTAGTCTGATCACCTCTGCCGGTGTGTCGGAAGAGTTCTATATCGCTGGTGCCCGCACGCCGGCCGGCGGGATGTATTTCCTGACCCGCGCAGAGCTTGCAAATTGGGGTGTGGTTGGCCGCACGCCGTGATCGGGTCCGTTATGGTTGCCATTCAATGCCTGAAACAGCGTTGATATGCACCCGGGCGATCCGGTGAATACGCAGAAAAGACCCTGAAAGGGTTCTCGGGCATTCTGCAGGTCCCCTCTCGTTGAGTGCCTTGCAATCAATTGCCGGGCAATGGACGATTATGCCGGATACAATCGGTTGCTCAAGCGGGTCGATCAGAATGTCCAATTGGCCTATTGCTGGGCGCATGCCCGGCGCAAGCTGCATGAAATTGCGAGGAATCCTGCACTGGGTTCACCGCGTGTTCTCCAATCTGAAGCGATGGGCGAAAGGCGTGTTCCACGGCCTCAGGAAACGCCCTCTGCAACGCTACCTTGACGAGTTCGTGTTTCGTTGGAATCGGTGATGACACATGTGCAGCGCCTTGGACACGCCGCTCGGGATCGGTGCCCGCTTCGCGCCTGAACCCTATCGCGATTTCGTCGACAGGCGCGCCTGGAAGCCGTCTTTCATCAGAAAAGCCATGTTTAATGCGCCCAAGCCGCGCCGCAAATTGATCCGATCCGATCCGCGCCTCAAGCCACAATCAGCAGCTCCGTCGCCTCCCCATGCAGGTCCGCCGGAACATAGGGGATAAGCCTTCTTTGTCACAATGGGAAATGCGATGCAGAATCGGTATCCGGGCACGATGCAATGCGTCTTGCGGTGTGCCGCGAACGGCGCGCAGACCGGCACTTTCCCGTCCTGTAGATGCGACTTCAGCGTCTGGCCGATCGGGCAAACCTGTTTTAGGCACCCCTACTGAGACTGCGGGTTGCCGGACCACATGCAATTCGTATTGTGCGCTGGACAAGCCCTCCCAAAAAGACGATAAGCGGCTCTGGGCAAGGTAGAATTTCAGGAATAACTGTTACTCTATGGACAGCCAACACAATGGAAGGCACGGAGAAGCGTGTTTTCACACCACAGGGGCGAGTTGGCGGAGTGGTGACGCAGCGGATTGCAAATCCGTGTACACCGGTTCGATTCCGGTACTCGCCTCCATATTTTTCAATGACTTAGCGCAATGTGTGTTCATTTGGGTATCACCTTTGGTATCAGGTTTCCGTTCTGGTCCTGTTCTGTTCACTTGCGTTTTGCCGCCGCTTGACGCGCCCGCATGATCTGTCGAGCTTCGCCCGCATACTTCTGAATCATCGCTTTTGTGGTGTGTCCGCTGTAACTGGCGATCTCATCGTCATCACAGCCCGCCCAGGCCAGTTCCATCACCCCCCGGTATCGCAAGGCATGTTGGTCGAAGGCCATCAGCCCCAGCCGTTTCCGTTCCGCGATCATGACCTTTGCCATATTGTGGTAATTCATTGGGTCGCCTGTGCTCTTTGTCAGGATATGGCGATTCGGCATGGGCGAGAATTCGAGACCGCCCTTTGCCTTATCCAGTGCAGCCCTGAGAGCCTCTGTGCAGGGTAAAGATAACGGTACACCCGTTTTATTCTGACGCAAATTCAGGGTATCGCCGTCATAATCCC
Source organism: Paracoccaceae bacterium (assembly GCA_002400675.1). Lineage (GTDB taxonomy): Bacteria > Pseudomonadota > Alphaproteobacteria > Rhodobacterales > Rhodobacteraceae > NVQY01. Next base: position 22,839 of record NVQY01000016.1, read on the forward strand.
CCCATGTAAAGCCGATCCAATCACCCGGGCGCTGGACGCTGCCAACGCCAATTTCAAAGATCAACCGCGCGACGGGTTCAGCTTCTGCCCGCATGCGATCCACTGCCCAGTCCGGCCAGGGCGTATGCGGTTTCTTACGGCCCTTGGGAACCTTGAGGGGTTCAACATCCAAAGCCGGATTGTCCAACCGCCACCGCTTGCGGATCCCAAACTTTGAAAGCATGGAAATGGCTGTGGGAATGTAGTTTGCGAACCGAACGCGGTGCTTGTTCTTGTCCATCGCGTCGTAGATATCCGGCTGCGTCAGTCGGGACACGTCAGTTTTGCCGATCTTTTCGTCAAGATATTGGAACACCTTTTCCAGATCACTACGATAGCGCGGCGAAAACCCGGCCCATTTGTCAGTCTGACGAAACAACTCAATCAGGGCTGACCAAGACCGCTTGGCCTCGACCCGTTTGCCAGTCAGAATTTCCCAATACTGGCGGTCGAAATCTGCGGTTCCCTCTTTCGCCTTTATCGAGAAATATTTTCCCTTCAACCGGACATACCAACGCCCGCTTGGGTGTTGCCAAAGGTATTTCTTGCTCACCACTCAATCCCCCCACCCTGCGCCGCGTCACCGCGCCAAATGCTCACCAACTCCTGAACGTCCCAACGCTTGTAACCGCCCCGCTCGACAGGCTTTGGCAAATGCCCCCCCTCTACCAGCTTGCAAAATTCCGCCGTCTTCATATCGAGAAGCTGGGCGGCTCTGCGGTCACTGGCAAAAAGGGGGGCGGGGGCAGTCAACATCTTTCCTCAGACAGTCCC
>NVQY01000017.1 GCA_002400675.1 Paracoccaceae bacterium
GCCACATGGACCGGGCAATCCCGCAGGGGCGCAGGTAATGACGATCGGCCACGCCGGTCGGCCCGCACCGGCGGATTTCGGTGCAGCGAAAATGGCGGTCGTCGCCATCAATCGCCTCGACCATCTGCAACAGGGTGATGTCACCGGCATCCCGCGCAAGGGTATACCCACCGCGCGGCCCGCGCCGGGTTTCGACAATACCGGACTGCGATAACTTTTGCAGCTGCTTGGCCAGATAAGGCTCTGGCAGATCAAAAAACTCCGCTAATAGTTTGGCCGGCAAGGCCAAGCCCGGCGGCAGGGCCGCCAACAGCGCGCAGCAGTGAACGGCCCATTCTAATCCTTCAGAGTGTTTCATAATAACGGATAATAAATGTCCGCATATGATTCGCCACAAGAATCCTTCGGACCCCACCGCACAATTCCGTGAGGGCAGGCGGGGCGGGATCACCCGCGGCTTTAGGTGTCAGATCAGTTCCGTGCGGCCTTTTCGGCGATGCCGCTGGTGCCCTGACGGCGCGCCAGTTCGGCCAATACATCGTCCAAGGGCACGTCCCGCGCCGCCAGCATGACCAGCAGGTGATACAGCACATCCGCCGCTTCGGCTGTCAGCGCCGCGCGGTCGCCTTTGACCGCTTCGATGATCGCCTCGATGGCCTCTTCGCCGAACTTTTCGGCGCATTTTTCCGGGCCTTTGGCCAGCAGGCGCGCGGTCCAGCTGCTATCGGGGTCGGCGGATTTGCGCGCCTCAATGGTGGCGGCAAGGTCGCTTAGGATGCTCATGTCAGCCTCATGGGGATACCGGCGGCGGCCATGTGTGCCTTGGCCTGGTGGATGGTGAAATCGCCAAAGTGAAAGATTGACGCAGCCAACACGGCGCTGGCCCCGCCTTTGGTGACGCCCTCGACCAGATGATCAAGCGTGCCGACCCCGCCACTGGCGATCACTGGCACATGCACCGCGTCCGATATGGCGCGGGTCAGTGGCAGGTTGAACCCCGCGCGCGTGCCGTCGCGGTCCATCGAGGTCAACAGGATTTCTCCGGCCCCTTTGGCGACCACGGTGCGGGCGAATTCCACTGCGTCGATGCCGGTGGATTTACGCCCGCCATGGGTGAAAATCTCCCACTTGCCGGGCGCGACTGTTTTGGCGTCGATGGCCACGACGATGCACTGGCTGCCGAATTGCTCGGCGGCCTCGGCCACCACATCGGGGCGGGCCACGGCGGCAGAGTTGAACGAGACTTTGTCGGCCCCCGCCAACAGCAAATCACGCACGTCTTCGCGGCTGCGCACGCCGCCGCCGACGGTCAGGGGGATGTAACATTGCTCGGCTGTGCGTTGGACCACGTCAAACATGGTGCCACGGTTTTCATGGGTGGCCATGATGTCGAGAAAACACAACTCGTCCGCGCCGGCGGCGTCATAGGCGCGCGCCGATTCCACCGGGTCGCCGGCGTCCACCAGATCGACAAAGTTCACGCCCTTGACCACACGGCCATTGGCGACATCAAGGCAGGGGATGATGCGGGTTTTCAACATGGGCCTGACATAGGTCGATCAGGCGGCGGTGACAATGGCTGTATGTGGCCCGGCGCGCGTCAGGTAAACAGGCTGAACAACCCCAGAACGGCCATATACCGCAGGGTCTTGGACAGGCTCACGAGGATCAGGAACCGGGCGAAATTCATCTTCATCATCCCGGCGGCCACGGTAATGGGGTCGCCAATGATCGGTGCCCACGCCAGCAACACCGCCCATTGCCCCCAGCGGGCAAACCAATGCTGGCTCTTGTCCAGGGCGGCGCGCGACACCGGGAACCACTTGCGATCCTGATAATGCAGCGCCACCCGCCCCAGCCAATAGTTCAGAACCGACCCAAGGATATTGCCCACGCTGGCCACCGCCAACAACGTCCAGATTGAGTGTTCCGACAGGGCCGCCATCGCCACCAACGCCGCCTCTGACCCACCGGGCAGCAGGGTGGCGGCAGAAAACGCCAGCAGGAACAAAGCGGTCAGGGGCGAGAATATGTCAGCCATGCGGGTATTCCTTGGGGGTGGTGATCTGATACGTGCAGATCGGGAAAACCTGTACAGGCAAAACACTTATAAGCATCACGATGTGTTTATATGTCGGGTTTTGACTTTGACAAGACCCGTGCACCAAGCGCAGTTTCGCCCAGAAACGCGCATCCCCCAAGTTCACCCCAATCGGAGATTTCCATGAAAACCCTGTTCCTTAGTTTTGTTCTGGCGCTTGGTGCCAGTGTTGCCAGTGCCGAAATGATCCGCGTGGCCAGCCCCTATTCCGTCGCAGAATCGCTGGACCGGCTGGAACAGGCCGTGACCGGGGCCGGGGCCAAGGTGTTTGCCCGCGTTGAACACGCAAAAGGCGCCGCCAGCATTGGTCAGGACCTCGCCCCCATGGCCGTGCTGATCTTTGGCAAGCCGCAACTGGGCACCCCGGCGATGCAGGTTAATCCTTTGGCTGGCGTGGTCCTGCCGGCGCGGGTTCTGGCCTATGAGGATAGCGACGGCGCGGTCTGGCTGGCCTATGAAAACCCCGCCGACATGCTGGCCCCGTTCGACATTCCCGCAGACGCCAAGGTTGTGATGATGATGACCAAGGCGCTGGGTGGTCTGACCGGCAAGGCGGTGGCAAAATAGACCCTGACCCAAATGACAGCAGGTTGGCGTGCCAATCTGCTGTCAGTCACATTTCCCTATCTGCCCTAATGGCGCAGAACTTTTAGCGCCGCCCCCAGATCCAGCGCCCCGTCATACAGCGCCCGCCCGGATATCGCCCCGTTCAACGGCGCGCCGCAATCGCGCAGCGCCTTGATATCGGCCAGTGACGACACGCCCCCGCTGGCAATCACCGGGATCGACACCGCATTGGCCAATGCCGCCGTTGCCGCCACATTCGGCCCCTGCATTGCCCCGTCACGATTGATGTCGGTATAGATGATCGCCGCCACGCCTGCGTCCTCGAACGAGCGCGCCAGATCGGTGACCATCACGTCGGTTTCCTTGGCCCAGCCCTTGGTGGCGACGCGGCCATCGCGCGCGTCGATGCCAACGGCGATCCTGTCGGGAAAGGCGCGCGCCGCCTCGCGGACAAGGGCGGGGTTTTCGACCGCCACAGTGCCAAGGATCACCCGCGCCAGCCCCTTGTCGATCCAGCGTTCGATGGTTGCCATGTCGCGGATGCCGCCGCCCAGCTGCGCGGGCACGTCGCAGGCCTTGAGGATCGCTTCGACCGGGGCGGCGTTGACCGGCTCGCCGGCAAAGGCCCCGTTCAGGTCCACCAGATGCAGCCATTCGCAGCCCGCCTCGACAAAGCTTTTCGCCTGCGCCGCCGGGTCGTCGTTGAACACGGTGGCTTGCTCCATCGCGCCGCGCACCAGCCGCACGGCTTGCCCGTCTTTCAGGTCAATGGCAGGATAAAGGATCATATGCGCGGCCTTTCGCTGGGGTTGGGTGTTTCCGGCGGGATATGGCACAAGGCGCACCGGTTTTGCAACGCGACCACAAGTCAGGCTTGCCAGATTACCCTGCCTTGCGCCAGACTGACGGTAATCGAGAGAGGAACAACACATGAAACGCATACTTTTGGGCGCGGCACTGGGCCTTGGGTTGGCCGGCGCCGCGGCTGCGGCTGACCCGGCCTTTGGCATCTACAAAACCATCCCCGACGACAACGGCAATTTCGGCAACATCAAAGTCGCCGCCTGCGGGTCAAAGATCTGCGGCACGCTGATCAAATCCTTTGGCCCGGACGGTAAGGAAATGCAGTCGGACAACGTGGGCAAGAAAATCGTCTGGGACATGGAGGCCAACGGCGACGGCACCTATGGCGGCGGTCAGGTCTGGGACCCGTCGCGCGACAAGACCTATAGTTCCAAGATGGAGCTGAAGGGCAAGAATCTGGCGATTTCCGGCTGTATCATGTTTATTTGCCGTGACGGGGGCACTTGGATTCGCATCAACTAGCGGCGCTGGAACGACGCCGAATTGGGCATGATCACAACGGTCGGCTCGTCCGACACGGAAACCTATGTGTGTTGCGTGTCGGCATCAAACGCCACACTGTCGCCGCCGTTGTTTGCGCAACAGAGCCGGTGCGCGCCTGTTTTCCCGTTGGTGCCACAGGTAAAACTGCGCAAACGGCTCGATTTGGCACGGGAAACAGATCGTATTCGTCAGGAAGGCCAAGACCCGGGATGAGTGGCACCTGACGTGGCCGGAAAAAGAACTGGCCGGCCAGCTTGGTAAAATGGCCAAAATTTGTAATTTGGCATTTGCACCCACCTGCGGTATTCGCCATCGTACGTATTGTCGCGCGAACCGCACATGTGGCAGGTAACCACCAAACCTGCCGCAAATAACGATGTTCCAAACACGAAGTCTCTTTCAGCTTGACGGGGGTCTGATCGTCGCATGTCACCTCCTGAAACGCACCCGCAGTCAAAGCCTGAAGGTATCGGGCTTGCCATCCGGTACGCTGCCTTCGCGGCGATTGCGTCTGTTGCAAACCTCGCGACGCAGCGACTGGTCTTTGCTGCGACTGATCTGGAAATCCGGCTGCTTATTGCGCTTGTCGCCGGAACCGGGGTTGGTCTTGTTCTAAAGTACGTTCTGGACAAGAAATGGATCTTCTTTGATGCGGCGCAACCGCTGGCCGCGGAATCCAGGAAATTCTCGCTGTACACGCTGACGGGCATCGCAACGACGCTGATATTCTGGGGGGCCGAAGCCTTGTTCTGGCAGATTTGGCAAACGCAGGTCATGCGCGAAACCGGGGCGGTCCTTGGCCTTACGGCCGGGTACTTCATCAAATACCAACTGGACCGCCGGTTTGTTTTCGCAACCGCAGGACCGGGGGTCAGCTAGCCAAAAGAGCGATCACCACCCCGGCTCCGGCCAGCGCCAGGCCGATTTTGTCATGTGTCACGAACACGACGGGGTCATAATCTTCTTTTCCCAAATCGCTAAGGCGCACCACGCGCACGAGCCACAGAGCAATCGGAATCACCGAAAACACAAGAATCCGAGGCGAGGAAAACGACTCTGCGGCGGCCAAACTGAAGGTGTAGGCAACAAAAAGAACCGCCGACAGAGCAACGGCAGCATAGGCTGCCATTTCCAGACTTTTTCGGTCATCCTGCGTGTAGCCGCGCCCGCGCAAAGCGCCCCCATTGCTGGCCCGCGTCAGTCCCGTCAGCCGCTTGACGCAGGCCAGCGTGAAAAAGACCGAGAACAAAAAGGCCAGCAACCATCCCGATACATCGACCTGCGCCGCCATTGCTCCGGTCACAACCCGCAACAGGAACAGGCACGCAAGGGTAACGATATCCACCCAGCGCAGTTTCTTCAGCCACAGTGAATAGATCAGGCTACTGGCCATATAGGTCAGCGTCAGGGCCGCAACCAGGGGATTGACCAACAGGGCCAACCCAAGGGCGACAAACACCAACAGCGCACTTGCCGCCATTGCCGCGCGGATCGGCAAAGCACCGGACGCGATCGGGCGATTTCGTTTCTCGGGGTGGCGCCGGTCAGCTTCGAGATCCAGCAGATCATTGACGATGTAGATCGCCGAGGCCCCGATGCTAAAGGCGGCAATTGCCAGCAATACCTCGGCCACGGCGCCAATCTGGAAGTCGTGCGAGATCAGAAGCGGCAAGAGCAACAGCAGGTTTTTCACCCATTGGTGCGGGCGCATTTCTTTTATCAGGGCACCAGAACTGACCTTGCCGTCAAAGGTTGTGACGGGCTTTCCAAGGTTACCCAACCACGCGGACAAGCGCCTTGTGGGGGCAACTGCGATCACCTTCCTTGCGTGTTGCCAACAGGGTTTGTCAGCGCGGGAATCCCCGGCATAATCATAGCCGCCTTCGCCGAATCTGGCGGTTAGGAACGCGGCCTTGGTTCTGCCGGTCAGGTTACACCCGTCCCCGGATCCAAAGTGTTCGCCGGGCAGATCCAAACGTTTGGCCACAGCATTTACAAGCCCCTGATCCGACCCCGAGGCCAGATGAACCGCCCGCCCGTTTGCGGCTGCTTCGCGCGCAAGGTCAAGGACCGGCAATCGCACCGGCAACAGGTCGATATTGGGGTCGGCAACCGTGCGCAACGCGCGCTTTAGTTGTTCCGGTGCCATCCAGAATCTTAGCAAAATACGCAAGGTTGCGAACAGGTTATGCCCCAGAGCGGCCCAGAACGTTTCGTACAGAAGGTCGGTGCGCAGCAGGGTTCCGTCCACATCCAGCACCAGCGGGACATTTTCCGTATCATTGGTGTCGTCGTCCTGCCTGATCATTCGTCTGTCTCTGCCTTTCGGGGCTTTGCCGGTGTTTTCCGGATATGCGATGTGGCTGGCGTGCCCCTGCGTTGCAAGCCCCAAATGTCACAAATTCCGCACCTGACAGGTTTGAAAACCTGCCCGATGATTGATTCAGATCATTCCCCTTTTTCGCCCAGTTTGGCAATCTGCATTCGGGGTGGATTTTCCCGCGCCATCACCCCACATCTCTAATGACCTGAACAATATTCGAGATCACGCCCATGACAAAACACAACTTCCTGATCACCGGCGGCGCTGGCTTCATGGGGATCAACCTCATCCGATACCTGCTTGCGCGCGGACACAACGTGCGCAGTTATGACCTTGCGCCGTTTTCCTATCCCGAAGCGGATCAGATATCTGTTCTTCAAGGCGACATTCGCGACCAAAGCCTGCACGAAAAGGCCTTTGAGGGGATCGACATCGTCGTTCACTGTGCCGCCGCCCTGCCTCTGGCCACCCCGGACGAGATCATGTCGACAAACGTCGGCGGCACGCGCGCCCTTCTGGAAACGGCGCTGGCGCGCGGCATTGACCGGTTCATCCATATCTCAAGCACGGCCGTTTACGGCATCCCCGACCACCACCCCCTGACCGAAGATGACCGGGTGATCGGCGTCGGCCCCTACGGCGAATCCAAGGTTCAGGCCGAAGGCGTCTGCGCGAAATTTCGCGACAAGGGGCTGTGCCTGCCGTTGCTGCGGCCAAAATCCTTTGTTGGCCCGGAACGTCTGGGCGCGTTCGAACTGCTGTATGATTTCGCCTTTGAGGGGCATGGATTTCCGGTGCTTGGGTCGGGCAACAACACCTATCAACTGCTTGATGTCGATGATCTTTGTTCGGCTGTGTGCCTGTGTGCAACCGGTCCCCGCGACAGCGTGAACGACGTCTTCAACGTCGGCGCGGCGCAATACGGGTCGCTGCGCGAAAGCTTTCAGGCGGTTCTGGACAAGGCCGGATACGGCAAGAAAATTGTCGGCATTCCGGCGGCCCCGGCGATCTGGACCCTGCGCGCGCTTGAGGCGCTGCACCTGTCGCCGCTCTACAAATGGATCTACGAAACCGCCGGAAAGGACAGTTTTGTCAGCATCGACCGCATCACCAACCGGCTGGGATATGCCCCGAAACATTCCAACAAAGAGGCGCTGATCCGCAATTATGAATGGTATGTCGCCAACCGTGACCGGATTTCCGAAGTCGCCGGTGTGACCCACCGCGTGCCTTGGAAAAAGGGCGCTTTGAAACTGCTGCGCTACATTCTCTAGTCGCGTAATCCGAAAAAAGGAGAGGCTATGCGAAAGCCAGTTAAACGGTTGACTGCGATGTTGCTTGTGTCCGGGATTGCGTTTGTGATCGCGGTGCCCGCCTTGGCACAATCAAAGGAAACGCCTCGTTTGCAGCGCGAACAATATGACGCCGTGCGCGCCAAGAGCATCCTAGAATTGCAGCCCTTCCGCCAGACAACCGATGCGGTGGATGCTGACTCGGGGCTGTTTTTGCGTCTGGTCTCGCTTAACCCTGCGACCGGCGCGTGGTATCTGCTGCAAACCCGAACCGAGAAAGACGGCGCGCCCAAAAACTACCACATCGAGAACCCGGACCCGACCGCGCAGACCCTCACATTCGAGATCGCCCCAAAGCCCGCCATTGTCATCAACGGGCCGCAGGGCACGGTGCGTTGCCAGCCATGGGCCGAAGATGCCGCCGCCCTGCGCGCCGCCCGCGCCACCGGCCAGCCCTATGCGCCGCTGTGTGAGGGCACGTTGTTCCTGCGCAATAAAGTCACTGGATCGCGCACCAATATCGAAGCGACGTCCGAATTCCTGCGCGACAATATCTGGGGCGGCGAAAGCATCGTGCGCTTTGTGCGCGATAGTTTCTTTCGGGATTCGCAGATTGAAACCAGCAAGAAACTGGCAACCGGAGGAACCGATCAGGCCGACAGCGGCCCCACGCCAATGCTGGCGCGCACCACGCCCGAAGACCGGCCGGTCATTTCCACGCTGCTCGACATCGGGCTGGACGGTACCAAACCGGGACGCATGGCGATCGGCATGTGGTATCCGGTGACCGGCATGTCCGGGGTTTTCGCCAGCACCTTTCAACCGCGCGCGATCAGCGATGACATCCTGAAAGGGCCGGGCAAAACCAACCGGCTGGATTCGATCGAGGCCAAAGCCACCGGATACATGGTGGCCTTCGACATGGGGCAATTCGACATCGGCTACGCGGTGGGCACGGCGCATCCGTCGCTGGGATGGTCCAGCCGACCCCCGGCCTCGGTGCGCCCACGCGGGATGCCGGGACCGGACGGGGTCAAGTCACTCGCGCCGCTGGTGGGGTTGGGCATGGTCAATCCGGTGATCGCCAACCGGGCGGTTGCCACGTTCACCGCCGGCTTCAAACGCCAGCATGGGGCCTTTAAATACGGCGATATGGCGACGTTCAACTATGGCCATCATTATGGGTTCATCGAAAAAGGCGTGATCCTGAGCAAGCTGCAACCGGGTCTGTCCACGCTGTACGGGCTGGTCGATGGTACGCTGGTGATGAAAACCTGGACCGAGGCCGACAACGCCTTGCTGCCGCAAATCCGGTTTGCGCGCCAGAACGGTGTGCCGTTGCTGGAAACCGACCCGGCGACCGGCATTGGCGTGCCCGGTGACCGGGTGACCAAATGGGGGCCGGGCAATTGGTCGGGATCAGCCGAGGCAGATTTGCGTACCCTGCGCGCCGGGGCTTGCATGGCCCGCAACGGGCAAACGCGGTATCTGATCTACGGGTATTTCTCGACCGCGACCCCGTCGGCCATGGCGCGCACCTTTCAGGCCTATGGCTGCACCTACGCCATGTTGCTGGACATGAACGCGCTCGAACACACCTATCTGGCGCTTTATGTGCCGCAGGGGGGCAAGGTGCATGTGGCGCATATGGTGCCCGGGATGGCGTTGATCGAAAAGAAAGTTCGCGGCGGAACCATCATTCCGCGCTTTATCGGGTTCGCGGACAATCGCGACCTGTTTTACCTGACCAGAAAGGAGTCCGTGAAATGACCACGTTCCTGAAAAGCCTTGCTGCGGCCAGCCTGTTTTTGCTGGCGGCACCGGTATCGGCCCCGGCGCAGAGCGCGCTGCAAGTGGCCAACGAGTTGCTGTTTCAGCAGTTGAAATCCGTGCATCGCCTAAGCGACGCGGAAATGGCGCGACTGGAAAAGATCTTTGCCGGCTCGCGGGTCATGGGGCAGGGCAACCCGGCCATCACCCGCCACCCGCTGACGCCCGAGCAATGCCGCGCGGGCATTCCGGGCGGCGCGAACGGCTATGCCAACGCGCGCAATCAGCGTATCTGCGGCGACAAATACATGGCCCCGCTTTATGATCCGCGCACCGAAAAGCCCAGTGATGCCAAGGCCTGTATCGACCAGTTCGAGTTCCCCAACATTCCCTGCACCTATCCGGTGGTCTGGACCAAAGCGGTTGAAGCCGCCGAAATCTGCGCCGCCGTGGGCAAGCGGATATGTGATGCCCATGAATGGGAAGGGGCCTGCGCCGGCGCACTGGAACCACCCGACTACCGGTTTGATCTGGCCAAGGGCGTATCGGCCAGTACCGCCGTGAACCGGATGCGGCGGGCGCATAATGGCAAATACGAACCTTCAAAAAGCTGGAGCTATGGCCCCGCCTACAGACGCGGGATCTGCGCCGCCAACAGCACCAAGAACGCCTCTTGCAATGGCGGTGGGTTTAGCCGTTGCGGGTCGAACACCTATCCAACTGGCAGCTTTCCCGACTGCAAAAGCCCGCTTGGGGTCTATGACATCAACGGCAACGCCGCCGAGCACATGAACCTGCCGCTGGCCCCCAACCAGATGGCCAGCACCGGCAGCACAAAACTAGGCGTGACCGAAATGAAGGGCAGCTGGTTCATTTTCGACAAATACCGCGCCCATCCCGACTGGTGCCGCTGGCGCGCGCCATATTGGCATGGCGCACCGGTGATGAGCCGGGCAAGCCACGAAAATTACCACCTTGGGTTCCGCTGCTGCAAGACGCTTGACTGACTGCGCGTCGGGGGCAGGGCAGGGGCCTGAGGTCACCCGCCGCCGCGCAATCTCTTGCGGGCAGCGATTGCCGAGGGTGTTCAGTAAAGGCTTGCCAGCAATGCCCGTGCGTTGTTGATCGGCCCTTCGCTGCTGACGATGCGTGACAGGTCGCTGTCGCGCATGATCTCTGACAGTTCGCGCGGTTCGCCGTTGACGTATGCTGTGCGGCTGACCAGTCGCACACCGTGGCTGTAATCGGCATAGCTTGCGCCATGCACCGTGCTAAGCGGTTGGATCGGTTTGCCACCCGGACGCTGCCAGCCATAGATCGCCACACGCCCCGGTTTGGAAATAAGCCGGTTGGTCAACACCAGATCCTTTTTCTGACCCGCCGTCAGCGCGCTCATCGGGCGCCCTTGCCGGGCGCGTTGCTGGTCGACGGTCTGGTCATGTTTTACCAGATAGGCGGTCGAACACATCTGGTTGGTCGGCTTCATTGGCTTGGGCGACAGTTGTACCTGCGCCTGTGCATAAATGGCATCAACCATCTTGGTCGTAGGCAACAGGAACCCAAGCTGGTCGGCGATCTGCGCTGCCGCCGCCAACCCCATGGGAACCCGCACAAAATCGCGGTCATTGCCAACCGCGAGATAGCCCGGCGTGACACAAATAGTGACAAGAACCGCCTGTCCGCCTGCCAGAGTTCCGGCAATGGACACCGGCACCAGTTTACGAAGATACGCGGGCATATTGCCCGACAGCACCTGCCGGACCACGGCGGCGTCGCGTTCGGTCCCGCCGGTCTGCATCAGTTGCGCCATCACTTTGCTACCCGACGGCGCCCGTGCAACCCGATCCGGGATACTGCGTGTCAGCGGGGTGGAACAGGCCTGAGGTCCGGCACTGACCACGGCGGGCATGATCAGAGCGGTCGATAGAACAAGGGCAGCACCAGCGGCCCTGAGGGAAAGAATGCTGCGCAACATGAAGATCCAGAAATGATTGTTGATGACAAGGAAGTCCCAAAAAAACCGCCCCCGATCAAGTTGGTTTGTTTGCGTGGGCAGAAAACCGCTTCTTTGGACGCATATCCGTTTGCCTGACAGGGTCATCCTTTGACCAGCCCCGCCCGGGTGAATGTTTGATTCAAGTCAGGGTCCAGCCGCGAAAATAAGTGCATAATTTAGCAGCATCGACCAGATACGTTGATTTTCCGTAAATTTTCCGACGTTTAGGGATCCCATTGGGATCGCTGGCCAAAAGGGGTCCGCCATGACAGTTCAAACAGCGTCCAGAGCCATAGCCGCCAGCGCTTTTCAGGTCATGCTTTTGGCCCTGTTTCAGATCGCGTTTCTGGCGACCGCAGCCCGCGGCGAGATTGTCGAATACTGGCGCGATATGCCATTTGAACGACAGGTCCGCGCAATCAATCCCACCTGTATGCCGCAGGAATATGTGCAGATCGAACGCAACTATGCCTTCAGGGTCATCGAAGCGGCGATAGACCAATGCGTCACCGCCAATGTGACGGAAAAGCAGGTCAAGAAATACAGCTATCTTATCACCCGGTCCATCGCCGACCCCGCCACCGCCTCTTTCACCGTAGGAGAGCTTTCGACGGATGGGATGAAATGTGTTCTCAAGACCTTTGTCGATGCCTCGGATCAGATCAACGACATGCAGAAACAATCGCTGAAATCGGCGGTTGATGGGGTGATCGCTGTAAAGGACTGGGCTGGGTTCCTGCTTGGCATTCCCGATCTGGCCAGCACGGACAAGGCCAAAGCCACAGAGGCGACCATCTCAACCCTGCTTAACCTGCGTGATCGTATGCCCGAGGCGCAGTCGTTTGCCGATTCGGTCATGCAGGCGGCGGAACTGGGCCGCAACTACATGGGTGACCTGTTTTTGGGCGAACGCGAAATCGCCATGAACGCGGTTGCGTATAACGCCGACCAATGCCGATACGCGGATGCGCGGCAATATCTGGTCAAGGCCCGCGCGGCGGCTGACAAGGAATGCGTCTATGCCGGCCATTCCTATCGCCAGCACGAACTGAACCTGCGCCGCTACATTCTGAACAACCAAAGCCGGATAACCTCGCCCTATATCGGGCAGGGTTATGTCAAAGGCAACAGCGCCCGGGCGCGCTACAATGATCTGGTCCGGTATGTGCAGGAGGCCAAAGAAACCCTGCGCGGGTTTGAACAGATTTACCGCGCCCTTGATCAGACCGAAGAAGAACTTTTCAACAAGGGACGCAGGTTTTTCGACAAGCAATATGACTACCGTTATCAGGCGCATCAGGTTCGCGCGTCGCTTGAGGGCGGCAATGTATGTCGCGCGTTTGACAAGCTGCAATCAATTCTGGACCAGATTCCGCCCGAATGCCATCCGGTGTATTTCAACAAGAAAGGGATTGGCGAGGACATGGTCCGCCCTGCTGTTCTGGCCGCAGAGCTTTATCAGGTAGAGCAACGGCGCAATGCGCAATGGTGGGACGAGGCTGACAAGATTGCCGCCCTGTTCCGGCAGTGCAAAGAGGACGAAGGGTACGCGCGAATATCGGCGTTGCAGTCGCGCATCAACGCCAACCCGATCCAATACGCCATGGGTGGACAGTGCAAAACGCTGGCCTCACAGGACCTGCGGGATCGGCTGAATGCCTTTGCCCCCGGCGAAAACTGTGCCCAGACGATTGTGCCGGGCATTGAAGGCAAAAAGCTGAGCGTGGCCCTGACAATGCTGAGCAAAGCCAGCCTTTTGCCGCTCGGCTCACCTGTGATGGTTGATCCGCAATCGGGTCAGGCGGGCGGCATCGTTATCGTCGCTGACCCCGCGCCGGGGGACGGCGTGACCATCTGGACCGGCGTTGCATTGACCGTGACAAACGAGCCGCCTGACGCCGAATTGGTCAGCGTCCCCCAAGTTGTCGGCAAATCTGAAACAGACGCGTTGACCCTATTGGCCAGCGCCGATCTGGCGGTGGCGGTTGAGGATAGCACGCCGGCGGACAAGCTCGATTTCACTCCCGGCATGGTCTATGGCGCAAGCCACGCCACCGGGGCGATGGTTGCGCCACAAACTGTGGTGACGCTGAACATCTATGGCCCACGCCCGATGATCGAGATTCCGGGCATCACCGCCCCCGACATCCCCGGTGCCAATAGCAAGATCACTGCCGCAGGGTTCATCGCCGGCCCGCCCGCGCTGGGCGAACCCGCACCGGATGAGGGCGGATCTGGGGCTGAACCGGGTGCCGAACCGGGTGCCGTTTATGGGACCGTGCCCCCAGCGGGGTCCGTGGTCGAAATGTTCTCCCCGGTTCAGCCCTTGGTCTACGGGCCACGGGCGACGGGGGTTGAAACCCGCCCGATCCCTGAGGTTTTAGGCAAGCCTGCGAAAGTTGCCATCGGGCTGGTGACGCAGGACGGATTTTTCTCCATCGGCTCGGTTTCTCCCGGTGATCCGGTGGGCGAGGGCGAAAAACCGGGCACGGTTCAGACCGTGATCCCGGGGCAGGGCACGCCGCAAGTCAAAGGGACCATCGTAACGCTGCGGATTGCCATGCCTCGCGTCCAACAAGCGCCCGAGATCGCGCAGGAAAATCCCCCTGAGACCACGCCAGACGCAGGATCAGACGCAGGTCCGGACGCAGGTAGGGGCGCAGGTAGGGGCGACAGTTGGGTCGGGCGCTGGACCCTCGAAGCGGTGCCCGGCGCGGCGACCAAGGGGCTCGACAAGCCGATGGTGATGGATATCGCGCGGATCGATGGCAAGCTGTCGCTCAAGCTGTTTGTGCAAAAAGACGGCGCGTGGGAAGACCGGTTCACCCTGTTGATGGCGGTGGATGCCAACAATGTTCTGCGGACCCATCCGGACATGCTGCGCGAGTTCAAACGCTCGATCAAGCCGTCGCAGGGCACCAACGGTGTGATGGACGAAGTGGGGGGCAAGATCGCCGATACAATCCTGCAACTGCTTGAAACGTTGAAGATTTCGCGTGTCGGCAACATCTGCACTCTGAACATGACCGACCAAAAGAAGGGGCCGCAATCCATCGGGTTCTCTTGCTTTAAAACCGGGCCAAGCCAGCAGTGATTTTCAGGGGACCATTTTGGGGACCAACCCGGGCACCTGAACCGACAGAATACCCCGCCAATACGCCTGCACGTGGGCGGCATTAAAGAAGGAAGATACCAATGATGCGAGGTTTCCAACGCCAGATTGCGGCGCTGTTTCTGGCGATTGCAATGGTTTCCATGGCCCCCACGGCATCGGTCGCAGAGGGCGTCACAGAGGGCGTCGCAGAGGGCGTCACAGAGGGCGTCGCAGAGGGCGTCACAGAGGGCGTCGCAGAGGGCGTCACAGGCCAAGTCACAGGGGAGGTAACAGGACACGTCACCAAGGTTGATGCGGCCTCTGGCGTCACCATCGCCTTGCCCGATGGGGTCGCGGTGCAGGCGGGCGACCGCGTGCGCATTCTGGGCGATATTCCGGGGGTGGGACCGGTGGCGATCACCACGCTTTGGGTTGTGGACAGTTTCGACAATGGCATCGCCCTTGCCAGCCCTGAGGGGCCACCAACCGGGATTCCTCAGCCGGGATACGCCGCCCGGATCGACACCAGCGCGCCGATGGTGCCTGCGGGCCTGATGCCATCGCCCCAAGCGCTGTCGCTTTATCTGGCGGCGCAGGAGCTGGTCAGGGGCAGGGAAACGGCGCAGGCGGCGGATCTCTACCGGCAGGCGGCGGATATGGGGCATCCCGGCGCAATGACGGCGTTAGGCGTGATGTACAGCTTTGGCCGGGGTGTCGCGCAGGACGATTTGCAGGCCTTGGCATGGCAGGAACGTGCGGCAAGGTCGGGCGAGGTCCACGCCATGGTGCGCCTTGGCCTGATCCATGCCGTGGGGATGGGAACCCCCACCGATTTCGCCACTGCCGCGCGGTGGTTCACACAGGCCGGCGACCTTGGCGACCCCACCGCAATGCTTTTCATGTTCTTGCTGTATGAGGACGGCAAAGGCGTCCCCAAGGACTTTGCCCTGTCGCTGGAATGGCTGAAACGGGCCGCAGACAATGGCAACATTCTGGCCCAGTACTATCTCGGCGAGGCCTATATGGACGGCGAAGATGGCATCCTGCCCAAGGACCCGTCAGCGGGTGAACGCTATTTGCTGATGGCTGCCAAAGCCGGGCAATCCGATGCCATGGACGAGCTGTCGGACTACTACGAACAACGCAATCCAGCAGAGTCGCGCCGGTGGTTACAAGCCGCGCAACAAGCGGGCCGCACGCGCGACTATCTGCAAGATCCGCGATGCCTGGCCCCGGATGAATGTTACCGGGCGCATTGACGGATCAGTCAGCTGGAAATTGAGTGAAGGAGCGGGAAATGATCACGATACACACAAAGGTCGCAGCGGCGCTGATTGCGGTGATGTGGATGTTGGCCGGGCCGGTGATGGCCGGTGAAGTCACCTCTCAGGTGGTTGCGGTCAGACCCGACGGCGAGGTTCAGTTGCGCCTGCCACCGGGCAGCCCGGTGGCCCCGGGCGACGACGTGCGCATAGAAGCAGAGGTGCCCGGCGTCGGAATGCTGGCGATCCAGACCCGCTGGCAGGTGGTGCGGATTGATCGCGACCAGTTGCTGATTGTGGCCAGACCGCAGGGCGCGGTGACCGGCACGCCTCAGGTGGGATATAGTGCGATCATCACCACCGCGAACGACATTGCCCCGCAATCCGACCCGCCATCCGACCCGCAATCCGGCCCGCCATCCGACCCAAATGTGACGCCCTACGAGTGGCTTACATATGAAACCCTGCCCTGTGACATTTCCGGTGGCAGCCCGGATGACCCCGACCTTGCCGGAATCGCGCCGGGGGTGGACTATGCGGACATCGACGCCGACCGGGTTATCCGTGATTGCCTTGCGGCGGTGCAGGAATGGCCCGACACGCCAAGGTTCTACACCAACCTGACGCGCGGATATTTCAAGGCTGGCCGGATGGAGGACGCCTATCGCGCGGCGGTGACAGGGATGGAAAAGGGCAGCGCACAGTCAACCGCCTATCTGGCCATCCTCTATCTGAAAGGCAGCTACGTCCAAAAGGATATCGCGCGGGCGCTGGCCCTGTTCGAACAATCGGCACAAGGCGGAAACCCCGGTGGCATGATCTATGCCGCAGGGATGTATTTTCATGGTGAGGGGACGGAACCAAACCCAACGGCGGCCGCGTTTTATTACCAGATGGCGGCAGATCTCGGTGTCGGGGATGCCTATGCCAACCTCGCATACCTGTATGATTTCGGGCTAGGTGTCCCCCGCAACCCGGAAGAATCCGCACGGTTTTATATGATGGCCCTAGCGATGGACAATGATCTGGCGCGCAACACGCTGCTTGCGGAATTCGGCACGCTGACGCTTGAAACCCGCATCGAAATTCAGATGATCCTTAGCGGTGAAGGCAATTACTCCGGCATGGTTGACGGTGCCGATGACCCCGCGACCTACCGCGCCCTGCTGGCGCATATCAGGAAGTTCAATGGCGACTAAGGGGTCTGCGACCCCGACTTGATGGCAACACCGACGGACACCCATGCATCCCGCCTGATCACGGACAAGCCGTCGCTTGTTCCGATCCGTTAGGTTGCGTTGCTGTCTTGCCGCACCACCTTGCCTTCTTCGCCCCGACACTCACCCCGTCAYATTCGTAGCCCAGCCACACGCGCCCCGCGCGATCCACATAGGAGGCCCCTCTGCTGGCATTTATCTGTACTTTGCAGCCCAGTTAGGGCGCGTTGCCCTCGCCAAGGAACCAGCCCGCGACCCACCCGTTCACCCCACGGTAGTAGATCTGGCACCAGACCTTTTTGCGTGCGGCCTCGCGTTGTGCGGGCGTGGCTGATTGCCATTGGCCATAGCTCAACCCACCCTGACATCCCATGTTCTGAATGCCGTTGCCGTTTGGCGGAATCATCCCGATTATTGGCGAACGCGCATTGGGTTGCGTGCGGATGTTCAGGACGTCGTTTGATGCCACGCCGATCACCCGGAAAAAGTCTGGCCCGGATGCTTCGGCCCCCACTGAAACCGGGAAAAGCAGCGACAGTGCAATCGCCAGGCTGAAAAATCGTCTGTTCATAGTTGGAATCTCCGTTGGTGTGGCTGGGTTGGTGTGGCTGGGAAAACCACTTGGGTCTACTGGAACTCCAGTGATCTTTCATATTCGAAATCCGGGGAAACAATGTTGATGCAGGTGTCCTGATATCTGGCTCCGGGATAGACATCGACGATCTGGATTTTCAGTTCACGATATTCAATGGGACCGGGCAGTTTCACCACAACTTCGCTGGACGTATCGGGTAAAACAGTCAGAATCTGATCGCCCCGGTCGGTGAGAACCTTAATGGTGCGCGCACGTCCGTTATTTTGGTAGGTGTCAGCCGATTTGGCATAGCCATTGTAGATCAACAGACGCCGGAACGGGATGCCGCCGTCAATCCGAATGTAGATTTCCTGCCCTTCGCCATTGCCGCGAACCCCTTCGCACCAGGCGGTGCGATTGCTGGGATCAAACAGGTTTTCCGGCCCATAGCCGTTGCCCGATTGCGAAGGCAGCGTGGATGACACGCAATAAAGCATGCTCCTCACCAGTTCGGTGGCCCCCATCTGGGCACAATTCTGCCCGGCGTTGGCTGCCACGCCAGACAGTAGAAATGCACCAAGCATCATGATTTTGCCAAGTCGGCTCATGGTGTATAACCCCTTGAAAATGCGCGATCATGCCCGTTTCAGACCGCAGCTGGTCGACGAACATTACGTGCGGCCCTACCGGCGATATGATTGTCGCATATGGAGGGGATTTTGCCATGACCTGCATCAAAAGAACTGGAAACCCGAGGCTCTGCTGAGGGCATGGAGGCCCCCTTGGGGACCGGCCCCGATGTTTGGCCATGCTCCCACCCTCCCGGCGCAGGGGCGGCACCTGCGGCGGCCCAACCGCCCGCGCTGAAAAACTGCTGACTTAACCCCAGACGCCGACTGGCAGCAAGGATAAGAACAAAGGCAAGATCGGCTGTGCCTTCGGTCACCGGCGGTGATCTGTACGATCCGCCCTTGGGCCACAAGCACATCGCAGCCCTCCGGCAACGGCTCGGACGGGACGGTAAGAAAGGGCTTTACCCTTGGGTGCACTCCATTCCACATTGGTGTTCCATGACAAACAGTGAGGCCCAACCATGTCCTATCGTTCGCTTCTGGTCTTTCGGGTGCACCCCGGTCAGGGGGCCGAAGCCGCCGCTGCCTTTCTGGCGCATGGCGTGCTGACCGAATGCGCCGCCGCCATACCGCAGTTTGTCACCGGCGAGATGCGCCGGTCGGCCAACGATCCTGACAAGCTTTGCGTGATTGCCGACTGGAGCGATCCGCAGGGCTGGCACGATTGGATGGCCCATCCAGTGCGGGCGGCGCAACTGGCGGCACTTGGCCATTTCGTTGCAGAAATAGAGCATAGCGATGTTTATGCCGCCGTGTTGCGCTGATTGCGGGCGCGCCATCACAGCAACCCCAGTGGGCCATTTACAGGTCGGCCATCAATATCATGTCCCACGGACGTCAATATCTACCGGGGTGTGATGTCACTGACCGTACAGACTCCGGCACAGACACGGGCACCTCAAGAGGTGGAATTCGGGCGGCGCGTCTGTTGGCTGACTTCCATCGCATAACCAAACCCACGGATGGTGCGGATCTGGTTCTGACACCCCGCACAGGCCAGTACCCGCCTTAACCGGCCGATATGAACATCCACCGTGCGCGTGTCCAGATCGGCGGTAATGCCCCAGACCATGTCCAGCAACTGCTGGCGCGAAAACACCCGCTGTGGGCTTTGCAGCAGGGTCACAAGCAACCTGAATTCCGTCGGGCTGGTGTCGACACTGGTGCCGCCGCACAGGACGATATGCCTTTGCAGGTCCACCTCTATCGCGCCCAGCACCAGTTTGTTTTCCGTCACACTCGCCGCAGGCCGCCTAAGTGCTGCGCGCACCCGCGCGATCAGTTCCTTGATCGAATATGGCTTGGTTATGTAGTCATCCGCGCCAATATCCAGCCCGCGAACCTTGTCGGTTTCCTCAGAACGCGCGGTCAGCATTATCACCGGAACCTCGCGGGTGGCCTTGTTGCGGCGCAACTGCCGGCAAATCTCGATCCCGGACAGGGTGGGCAGCATCCAGTCCAGCAGGATCAGGTCCGGCGGGTCTTCGATTGCTTGTTGCAGCCCGTCCTCGCCGTCCATGGCCACCCGCACGCCAAAGCCCTGCCGCGACAGGTTATAGCGCAGCAGTTCCACCTGCGACGGCTCGTCTTCGATCACCAGGATGGTGGGGTCAGTCAGGCTCAAACCGGGGTCCCTTTGCTGTTGCGGCGCGGTCGATGTTAAAGCGTGGATTTGCCCGTGGCAAACCCCCGGTCCGAGGCTTTCAGATCTTCGCCGGTGACGATTTTATGCACATGACGGGCAATATTGACGATATGATCACCAACCCGTTCAAAGTTTCGCGCCAGCAGGATCTTATGCACAAAGGCCGGGGCATCTGCGGGGGCGGCAGTGATCGAGCCGACGCCAGTTTCAAACATCGTCTTGTTCAGCCGGTCAACCAGTTTGTCGCGCGCACGCACGTCAGCCGCCAGATCGGTGTCGCTGTGATCATAGGCTGTCAGAACATCGCTTAGCATGACCTGCACAAGGGCGCTCATCTCAAGAACAATCTGTAGGGCGGCGGAGTCAGCCGGGGCCTCGGCCAGCTTTCGCGCACTTTTGGCGCAGGATTTGGCATGATCGCCAATCCTTTCCAACTCGAACGCGATGTTGATCGGCGACAGGGCGGCCCGCAGGTCAAGCGCCACAGGCTGGCGTAGGGCGATCAGACGTTCCGCCCGTGTCTGGATGTTCTTTGCCATGCCGTTGACCTTGCGATCCCGCGCGATCAACCGGGCCGCCTCCGGGGCATCAAAGACCTGCAACAAGTCGGTCGCCTGAGACATCTGGGCCGACACCAGATCGCCCATTTCCAGAACACGGGTTTTGATGCGATCAAGGTCCTTGTCGAACCGGGTTACAATATGCGCGTTTTCCATGGTCTGTCCTAACCGATCCGTCCGGTGATGTAGTTTGAGGTCTGTTCTTCGCGGGGGTTTGTGAACACGGATTTGGTGCTGCCCACCTCAACCAGCTTTCCCATGTGGAAAAACGCCGTGCGTTGCGAAATCCGCGCCGCCTGCTGCATCGAATGGGTGACGATGACGATGGTGTATTCCTGACGCAACCCGTCGATCAGTTCCTCGATCACCGCCGTTGCAATCGGGTCAAGCGCCGAACACGGCTCGTCCATCAGGATCACCCGTGGCGACACCGCGATGGTGCGCGCGATGCACAGTCGCTGCTGTTGCCCGCCCGACAGGCTGTTGCCCGGATCGTTCAGACGATCCGCCACCTCGTCCCACAGACCGGCACTTTTCAGGCTCCACTCCACCCGATCCCCTAGCTCTTGTTTCGAGCTGGTCAGCTTGTGGATTTTCAGCCCGTAGGCGACATTTTCAAAGATCGACTTGGGAAACGGGTTGGGTTTCTGAAACACCATGCCCACCTGCGCGCGCAGGGCCACCACATCCACCGAGGGGTGGTAAATGTCCTGCCCGCCGATCTTTAGCGACCCGTCGAACCGACACGCCGGGATCAGGTCGTTCATCCGGTTGATCGCCCGCAGAAAGGTGGATTTGCCGCAACCTGACGGGCCGATCAGCGCCGTGACCTTGTTGGCCTGAATGTCCAGATCAATGCCGAACAGCGCCTGTTTGGTGCCGTAGTGGATGTTCACGTCAGCGGCCGAGATAAAAGGAGTGTCCATGCTCAGAACCTTTGTTCAAGTTTGCGCCGCAGCAATACCGCGATCAGATTCATCGAGATCAGAAAGATCAGCAAAACGATGATCGCAGCGGCGGTTTTTTCACTAAAGGCGCGTTCGGGGCTGTCTGCCCACAGGAAAATCTGCGCCGGCAGGGCGGTGGCGGGGCTAAGGATCGACTCGGGCACGTCAACCACAAAGGCCACCATGCCGATCATCAGCAACGGCGCGGTTTCGCCCAACGCCTGCGCCATGCCGATGATCGCCCCGGTTGCCATGCCCGGCATCGCCACAGGCAGCACATGGTGGAACACCGCCTGCACCGGGCTGGCCCCCAGCGCCAATGCCGCCTGTTTGAACGACGGCGGTACTGAACGCAGCGCGGCGCGGGCGGAAATGATGATGGTCGGCAGGGTCATCAGCGCCAGAACCATGCCGCCGACAAGGGGCGATGACCGGGGAAGTCCCATGTATCCCAGAAAGATCGACAGGCCCAACAGGCCAAAAATGATCGACGGCACCGCCGCCAAATTGTTGATGTTGACCTCGATCAGGTCCGACATGCGGGTGGGTTTGGCGAACTCTTCCAGATAGATCGCAGCGCCGATGCCAATGGGAAACGACAAGGCAAAACAAACCGCCAATGAGAACGCCGAGCCGACCAAAGCACTGAGAATACCGGCGATTTCCGGCTCACGACTGTCGCCATTGGTCAGGAATTGCCAGTTCAGAACCCGCCGCAACTGACCTGCGGCGTCCAGCGCGTCAATCCAGGTGATCTCTAGATCTGAAACCCGGCGGCGGTTTTCCGGCAAGGTTACATCGGTCTGGCCGCGATAGACCATATCAAGGTCATCCGACGCGGTCAGCCACAGGGTCTGCGGCCCGCCCAGCAGGCTGGGGTCGGCAATCACCTGCCGCCTGATCTCAAACCCGCCTTCGGAGCTGACCAGATTATACAGCTTCTTTTTATCCTTGCGCGATTTGACACCGGGGAATTGCCCGCGCAACGCCACCTTGAGTATCTTGCCAAAACGCGCGCCAGCGATGTCGTCAGGGTCAACCGTACCCGGCCCCAGATCGACCGTCACCGCAATCTGCGTCTGGCGCAGCGCACTGGACCCATCCATCAGGATCGACCCCACCATCACCACCAGAAACGCAAGCGAGACAAAGATCGCCCCGCGCCCGGCCCATTGGAACCGCTGTTCGGCCCGGTGCCGCCGGCCCAAGTCAAACCCGGCCTTTTTTGTGAATTCAATCATAGTGTTCCCGGTATTTCTTGACAATTCTCAGGGCGATGATGTTCAGCACAAGCGTCAGCACAAACAGCAACAGCCCAAGGGCAAAGGTCGACAGGGTCTTGGCGCTGTCAAACGCCTGATCGCCGGTCAGCAACGTGACGATCTGCACGGTAATGGTGGTCACCGCGTCCAGCGGATTCAGCGTCAGTTTGGCCGCCATCCCCGCCGCCATCAGCACGATCATGGTCTCGCCAATGGCGCGTGACGTGGCCAGCAACAGTGACCCCGAAATGCCGGGCAGGGCGGCTGGCAGCACCACATTGCGCGTGGTCTCGGACGGCGTCGCCCCCAGCCCAAGCGAGGCATCGCGCAGGGTTTGCGGCACCGCATTGATCGCGTCATCCGATAGCGACGACACCAGCGGCACGATCATGATGCCCATCACAATGCCCGCCGCCAGCGCACTTTCCGACGCGATCTCAAGACCAAATTGTCCGCCGGTCATGCGAATGAACGGGGCCACGGTCAGGGCCGCGAAAAACCCGTAGACCACGGTGGGAATGCCGGCCAGAATCTCCAGCGCAGGCTTGATCCAGCCGCGCGCCCGTTTGCTGGCATATTCCGACAGGTAAATCGCCGAGGCCAGCCCAAGCGGCGCGGCGACCAGCATGGCGATGGTGCTGACCAAAAGGGTGCCGGTGATCAACGGGATCACCCCGAAACTGCCCTTGGCCCCGACCTGATCGGACCTGATCGCGGTTTGCGGGCTCCACTCAAGACCAAACAGGAAATCCATCACCGGGATTTTGCGAAAGAACTGCACGGTCTCAAAGATCAGCGACAACACGATGCCGACCGTCACCAGAATTGCCACCGATGCGGCAACCGCCAACAGGGCGATAATCGCCCGGTCCAGCCATTTTGGCCGGGTGGTCTTGGTCAGGTTCAACTCTTGGGTGGCCATGGCAGGGTCCGTTTTACTGGGATGCCCCGAACCGGTTCAGGCCCGGTTCGG
>NVQY01000018.1 GCA_002400675.1 Paracoccaceae bacterium
TCGGGAAACGCCCGGACGATATCCAAAGCGGCCCCAAGCGTTTGCGCATCAGGCGTATGCGGCAGGGATATCGGCACGCCCGCCTGACGCGCAAACGCCGCCAGCCCGCGTTTCGAATTGCGGCCAAAGATGCCGTCGATTGCGCCTCTGTAACAGCCCCGCTGCTGCAACGCCCCCTGCAAGGACCGCCCCGCCTCATTGACTGTCAGGGTCAAAACATTCGCCGATGTGGCCGTCGTCGCCTTAGGTGGGGTGCCGGGGGGGGACGTGCCGGGACTGACGCGATCAAACACAAAGTCAAAGCTGACGATACCCAGCGGCACAATCGCCACCTTTGCCGTTTCCTGCAACTTTTCACGCCGGCCTTCCAGATTGAATTCCGACAAGATCACCACGATCGGAGTCGCGGACGAGACACTAATCCGGTCATTGTTGATCAGCGTGACCACCACCTGCGCGGTTTTTTCAACGCTCACACCATGCAGGGACAGGGTGAAATTCAGGGTCACCTGCTTGCGCAGCACAGTGTTCAGGTCAGCCAATGCGCTCGGATCAAGCTGGGCTACGATCGTCGCCTCGGGGTACAAAAACGTCTCAAAGAACAAGAACCGCATCCGCACATTGCGCAGATCAATCCCGGTATCGACCGAATCCAGCGCCACCCGTATCTGCGCCTTGCCATCCCCGCTGATCACCCCGTCAAGTTTGGCAAACGAGTGGGTCTCTGCCAGATTGCCCTTTTTCACCGACATAAAGCGCAACCGCGACGACGCACCGTCCAGGGTCCAGCCGTTTTCGAACGGATCCACGCTTTGCGCCGAGGCAAGGTGCGGCACGATCGCGACACACAAGCAAACCAGTGCAGCGATGAATGAATGGCGGAACAAAACAAGCGTCATGGCGAAACCTATGTTACGGCTGTGGTGTCAGAATTTCGATCAAACCGGCATGTCCCAACGCGCATCCACCAACGCAAATGGACAAAATCAGGCCATGGATCACCGGCGCACCTGCCCGGTCTTCAGTTGGTTTATTTTAGGCGGCGGCGTTGGCGCGTTGCAAGCGCCGTGTTGCCATTGCCAGTGGTTTGGCCCTTTCGCATTGATTTAACAGAGCTTTCCCAGCCAAAACCACCCACGGGCAACCGGCCTGCCTTGCCGTTCCCTGCGCCAGCTTTAGCTAAAGATCGACAGATCCAACGCCAGACACGCGCCCATCCAGATCGCCCTGTCGCGATGATCCTCAAGATGCTCGCCAGTGTTGGGGTGGATGAAAACAATCAACCCGTCCCGGTTCAGGGTCAGCCAGGCAATCACCGCACCAATGGCATCGGCGTCAAACGACAGCTGACAGCTCCACATCGGATGCGGGCCGACGTTTTTCTCGTGCATCCGCCCCATTTCCACCGGCAACGCGGCGCGGGCGGCCTCGCACAGGGCGCGGGCGCGACCAACCGTATCGGCGTCGAAATAGACATGGGCGTGATAGCCGGTGATCATGGGCATGGGGCGGTCCTTTGGTAAATGCGCTGTGGGAGGACAGTTTGTTGCTTTTCCGGGCGATTTCAAGGGGGCCCCCATTGCGGCCCGCGCGCCGGACGGCTAGCCCTGTGGCATGACGCTTCGATACCTCACCCCGCTCAGCGCGCAGGAACAACTGGCCTTCGGGCTGGAGACCGCCCAACCTTTGGCGATTGCCGACCGGGTGCGATACTCGGAACTTGATGTACTGAACCACGTCAACAACAAGGCCTATATGGAGTGGTTCGAGACCCTGCGCACCGAACATTTCTTTCGCCTGTGCGCGCCGTTCTATCAAGGGGTGGCGCAACCACGCACGGTGCTGCGCAACGCCGATATTCACTATGTGGCCGAAATGGTCGCCGGTCAAAGCTATGTGACCACGGCGCGGATCACCGGGTTTCGCACCACCTCTTATACCATTGATCAGATGATCTGGGCCGAGGGAACGCTGCGCGCGCGGATGCAGGGCGTGATGGTAATGCTGCACCCCGACGGGTCGGGCGGCTACCCCCTGCCCGACGATCTGAAACGGTATTTTGTCGAAATGGAAGGCGCCGCTGCGTAGGGTGGGAGAATCCCACGCTGTACCCGGTTGCCCACCAAAACTACCGACGACGCCGGTGAACAAAATCCACCAGCGCCGCCGTAGACCCGTCGTGCCCATCGGTGCCCACACGGCCCTCAACAACCGGCCCCAGTGACGTCGCCAGTTCTTTGCCCAGTTCAACCCCCCACTGATCAAACGAATTGATGCCCAAAATCACCCCTTCGACAAACACCCGATGTTCATACAGCGCCACGATCTGCCCTAACACAAACGGCGTCAGCATGCGGTACGCCAGCGTCACCGACGGGCGATTGCCAGCAAACTTAAGATGCTGCGCGTGGCGGTCTCGGGCGGCCCCCTCCAGCCCTTTTGCCGCTGCCTTGGCGCGGGCCTGTTCCAAAGACCGGCCCCGCATCAACGCTTCGGACTGGGCCAGACAATTGGCCACCAACAAGTTGTGATGATGCGCCAGATCAGGCTCATGACCCCGCGCGGCAATCATGAATTCGCACGGCACAATGTCTGTGCCCTGATGGATCAGCTGATAAAACGCGTGCTGCCCATTGGTGCCGGGGGCACCCCAGACAACCGGCCCCGAAGACACCGTCAGGGGGCTTCCGTCCATATCAACGGACTTGCCATTTGACTCCATTTCCAGCTGTTGCAGATAGCATGGCAGCAACGCCAGCCGCTGATCATACGGCAATACCGCACGGGTGGCATAGCCGCAGATCTGGTGATGCCAGAGGCCGCTAAGCGCCAGCATCACCGGCAGATTGTCCCCTAAAGGGGCGGTGCGAAAATGCCCGTCCATCGCCTGCCCGCCGCGCAGAAAGTCGTCAAACGCCTCGGCGCCGATGGCGATCATCAGCGACAGGCCGATCGGCCCCCAGACCGAATAGCGCCCGCCAACCCAATCCTCAAAGCCGAACACATGCGCGCCGGGAATGCCAAACGCAGCCGTCTTATCCTCGGCGGTGGACAGGGCCGCGAATTGCCGCGCCGGATCGCCGCCGCCCGCCGTCATCCAGCCAAGGGCGGTGCGCGCGTTGGTCATGGTCTCAATCGTGGTAAAGGTTTTCGAGGCGACGATCACCAGCGTACGGGTCGGGTCAAGCCCTTCAAGACAATCGGCAATATCGGCCCCATCGACGTTGGACACAAAATGACAGCGCGGCCCGTCGTGGTACGGCTTCAGCGCCGCCACCGTCATCGCCGGCCCAAGGTCGGACCCACCGATGCCGATGTTGATCACGTCAAGGATCGCCCCGCCCGCCCCGGCAATCGCCCCATCGCGCACCCCACGGGCAAACTCCCGCATCCGCGCCAGCGTGGCCAGAACCTCGGGCATGACATCCATGCCATCGACCAGAACCGGGCCACCGTCGAGGTTGCGCAAGGCGGTGTGCAAAACCGCGCGCCCTTCGGTCCGGTTGATCGGCGCGCCGGTGAACATCGCCTCGCGCTGACCGGCGACATCCGCCCCCTCGCACAGCGCGATCAGCGCGGCGCGGGTGGGCGCGTCGATGTTGGTCTTGGAATAATCCAGCCGCATATCGCCAAGGGTCGCGCTGAAATCGTCGGCGCGGGTGGCATCGGCGTCAAACAGATCAGTAATCCGGCGCGGGCCAATCGCATCCAATAGCAGTTTCAGCGCGTCAAACATCCTAGGCGGCCCAATGCACGGTGGTGCCAGCCAGAACCGCGTTGATCGGGGCCTGTTCCGGCGGCAGAGTCATGGCACGTTCAAGGGCCGCACGTTTTTCCGCGCCATAGATCACCAGATGCTTGCCCAACGCCCCATCCAGCACCCGCGCGGTCAGGCTGACCCGGCGTTCGGGCATCGAATCGGGGCGCAGCGCCGTCAGGACCGGCGCGTCCGGGGCCAAAGCCTCGGCCAATCCATCGGCACCGGGAAACAACGACGCGGTGTGCATATCCGCCCCCATGCCCAGCATCAGCACCGAAATCGGCAACTCTGGCGTCAACATGGTTTCAATGTCGCCCAACACGTCATCCGGCATGTCCACCGGCGCATAAAGCGGCAGAAACGTCGCCGACGCGGCACGCGCGCGCAACAACCGATCACAGATCAACCGCCCGTTTGAACGTTCATGTTCCTGCGGCACCCAGCGTTCATCGGTGGGAAACACCCGCACCCGGTCCCAGTCCAGATGGGCCCCGCACAGCACATCAAATATCGGCCCCGGAGAGGTCCCCCCCGGCACCGCAAAAGACGCGTTTTCATGGTGCAGCAGATGGGTTTCCAACTCTTCCGCCAATATGTGGGCCACGTCCAGCGCCAGCATGTCCCGATCTGCATATTCGACTATTTTCAAGGCTTTATCCCCCGCCATTCACGTTTGTCGCGTGCCATCAACTGATCCGCATCGCCGGGACCGGTGCTGCCACTGTCATAAGGTTTCGGCACTTCGCCGCGCGCCTGCCAACCGGCAATGACCGGATCGGTCCAGGCCCAGGCGGCTTCGACTTCGTCGCCGCGCATGAACAGCGTCTGATTGCCCCGGATTACGTCCATGATCAACCGCTCATACGCATCCGGTGCGGCCTGACCGTCCGATCCCAGCGCCTCGGCAAAGCTCATATCAAGCGGCACCTCCATCAGGCGCATCCCCCCCTGCCCCGGTTCCTTGATGGTCACGCTTAAGGTGATGCCCTCATTGGGTTGCAGACGGATCGACAGGATGTTGGCGTGCTGCCCGGCCTCGGGTCCAAAGATCGAATGCGGCGCGTCCTTGAAGATCACGTTGATCACCGACGATCGCGCCACCAGCCTCTTGCCGGTGCGCAGATAAAACGGAGTCCCCGCCCACCGCCAGTTGCTGATATGCGCCTTGAGGGCAATGTAACTTTCGGTGCTGGAACGCGGATCGCCCACCGCCTCGCGATAAGAGGGATGTTCAATCTCGGCCCCACCGCGCGCCAGATACTGGCCGCGCACGATGTGGTGCGGCTCGACCGGGTCAAGCGCGCGGATCACTTTCAGCTTTTCGTCACGCACGCAATCGGGATCAAACTTGGCCGGCGGCTCCATCGCGATCAGGCACAAAAGCTGCATCAGATGGTTCTGCATCATGTCGCGCATGGCGCCTGCGCGGTCATAATAACCACCGCGCCCGCCAACCCCGACGGTCTCGGCCACGGTGATCTGGATGTGGTCGACATATTGCGAATTCCACAGCGGCTCAAACAGCATGTTGCCAAACCGCACCGCCATCAGGTTCTGCACGGTTTCCTTGCCCAGATAATGGTCGATGCGGTAAATCTGACCCTCGTCAAAATGCGCGGCCAGCGCTTGGTTCAGCGCGCGGGCCGACTCCAGATCATGGCCAAACGGTTTTTCCACCACGATCCGGGTGGCGGCATTGGCAAGGCCGTTGGACTGAATGCGCTGCGCCAGCGCGCCAAACAACCCCGGCCCGACCGAGAAATAAAACGCCCTTACCCGGTCGCCGGAAATTTTCGCCGCCAGATCAGCCCAGCCGCGATCCCCCTTGGCGTCCAGCGCCACATAATCGAGACAGTTCAGGAACTTTTCAAGCTGGTCATCGTCGCACGGCTGCGGGTCCGAGAATTCGCGGATCGCCCCGGCAACCAAGGCGCGATAGCCGGCGGTGTCGTGATCGCTGCGCGCGGCCCCAATGATCCGGGTGCCCACCGGCACCTGCCCGGCGCAGAAACGCCGGAACAAAGCGGGCAGGATCTTGCGCCGGGTCAGATCGCCCGTGCCGCCAAAAATCACCAGATCAAATGGCTCTACCGGAATGATACGCGAAACCATGATCACCCTTACCCCGCCGTTAAGGAAACCTGAACCATCGGCGGGAATGGTCTCGGCGCATCACAACTGTGTCAGGTGGCCTGACCAGTCTTTAACTTTTCCCATCCCTCGGGCTAGATCAACAGCACAAAATACAAACGGACCGCAAATATGAAAGATGTTGCCCAACCACTCGCCAATATTGGCAAGTTCGCAAACCGGACGCTGACGGCGGACGGGTCTTTGCGCGCGGTTGTGCCGTTGCGCGACCCGGAAACCCTTTGGTACAATACGGGCACTCTATGCAATATCACTTGTACAAAATGTTACATCAAGAGCAGCCCGACCAATGATGCGCTGGTCTATCTGACCACGCCCGAGGTCGAGGATTACCTTGACCAGATCGCCGCGCGCGACTGGCCGGTGCGCGAAATCGGCTTTACCGGCGGCGAGCCGTTCATGAACCCACAGATGATCGCCATGGCCCGCGCCGCCCTGACGCGCGGCTTTGAGGTGTTGATCCTGACCAACGCCATGCGCCCGATGATGCGCCCCGACATGCGCGCTGGTCTGTTGGACCTGCTGGGCGAGTTTGGCGACCGGCTGACCTTGCGAATTTCGCTGGATCATTTTTCCGCCCGTCGCCATGACGCGGAACGCGGTGAGGGAAGTTTTGCCAAAACCATCGAGGGCATGACATGGTTGCGCGACAACGGGTTCCGCATGGCCGTGGCCGGGCGCATTGAGTGGTCCGAAAGCGAGGCCGCCGCACGGGCTGGGTTTGCCAGTCTTTATGCCGACAACCGCTTTGACATCGACGCGCAGAATCCGGGCAGTACCGTGCTGTTCCCCGAGATGGATGAAAGCGTGGAAGTTCCCGAGATAACAAGCGCTTGCTGGGGGATCTTAAACAAGTCTCCGGGCGATGTGATGTGTGCGTCCTCGCGCATGGTGGTCAAACGCAAGGGGGCGGATCATCCGGTTGTTCTGGCCTGTACCCTGCTGCCCTATTCGCCGGAATTCGAGCTGGGCAAAACCCTGGCCGAGGCCGAGGGCGACGTAGCGCTGAACCACCCCCATTGCGCCAAATTCTGCGTTCTGGGCGGGGCGAGCTGTTCGGCCTGATCAGACCACCTGCGCCGCTGAGCACGTGACTTATTGTGGCGAATACAGCCCCGGCACCAGCGCTTCTGCATGGGTTCTGATGTTGTCAGGCGTGGTGCCCGCGTCCAGCGGCGCGCCATAATGCACGTCATAGCGTCCGCCCAATTTGTCCATCATTTCAACGCTATAGCGTAGCGAGGCGATCATCGCGCCGTAATTGTCATTGCCCGCGCTCAGGAACCGGGCGATGGCGCGGGTGCGGTAATAGGCGTTGGAATTGCGGGTATTCAGCGCGGCGGGAACAATGACCGACCGGGTTTTGGCAGAGACCTTGCTGGCCCCCTTGCGCCACGCCGGTTCAACCAGAAACCCACCCCGCCGGTCCGGCACCCGCCCCGAGCCAAAGATCAGCAAGGCGCCGCCATTCGACAAATGGGTAATCATCGCGCGCTGGGTTTCGCGCCCCGAGGTGGCGCGGTTCTGTTTGTCGATCCGCACCGGCACGATAGAGTCGGGACCAAGAAACTGTTCAACCTCTTGATTCGCAACAACTTTCAAATCGGGCCGCTTGCCAAGCAACGCGGCGGCGTGGGCCACAAAATCAAACATCCCGGTTGGGTGCGTGGCGGCGATGACCACCGCGCCGGTGTCGGGAATATTGTCCAGACCATGCGGCGAAATCCGGGTGCCGCCCTTGCGCGCCAACAGCTTTTGGATCAAAGGCAGACCTTGCAGACCTTGCAGATCGCGCAGCATGGCTTCGCTTTCACGTAGGCCGATAAAAGGCTTGCCGGTCACGGTGCGGCTGATCGCATCGCCGAAATGAATGACCCCGCGAACCAGCCGAAGTGTGACAGGATTTTCGCCGCTCAAATGCAGGCGTTCCCTGACCGCCCGGTCAAGGGGACGTTTATCAGACATCAACTTTGGCATTCAAATTCTCTTTTGGCGCGCGCAACCTCAAACCTTGGTCGCACTGTAATGTCACCATCATGCCCGATCTGCGCGGGTTTGCAAACTTTACAGTCAGACCGGGCAAATCACCAAAGCGGGATGCAGGTCCTTCAGTTCAGTTCTGAGGCCAGCCAGAACCTGGCCCCGGTGACGCTGGCATTCACCCGCCAGCCCTTTTTGCTCAGCACAAAGGTTGAACGCCCATCGACAAAGCGCACGGTCTCGTCGGTCTTGTCCTCGCCCATGACCGAGCCGGCCTCGGCGGTGGCTTCGTAGCCGTTAGTGACAAAATTCTCGAATATCCGGTCGTTTTCAAACAGGATAACCACTTGCGAGGCGAATCCACCGATGCCGATCGACAGGCCAACGCCGCCTGTGCCCATGTTCATGTAAGTGCGCGCGCCGCCATCCTTTAAGACCGCCACGCCGCGGCCAAACCCCGCCGCCACCGGGAACACCGACACTTTGCGCGTGTCGAACACCGCATAGCCCGCAGACGCATCAAACAGCGCCAACGCGTCCGGAGTTTCGGCAAAGAACCGGGTCAGCGTCTCTTTGACCATCGCGTCCAGCTTGGCGCGGGTTTGCGCCGGGGTGTCTTCGTTAGAGGCCAGATCAATGGTTGAATCAATCGAGTCTCCCACTGCGTTTGCGCCCTTTTCGACCGCCGTTCCAACGCTGTTTGCCCCCTTGCCGATGGCCGTGCCCACGTCGCTGGCACCATCTTTGAGTTTCTTGAACAGCCCCTGCGCCGAGGCCCCGCCCGATAGCGAGGCAAGTATAGCGATAACGACAAGCGGGCGGATAACAGGCATGGAAACCTCCGGGGATTGGGGTTGGCAAGCGTGGGTTGCACCCACCCTACATTTCCGATCACAGGCCCGTGGTCAATGCAACGTGAATTCCCCGGTCACATTGCGCCATTCCCCGCTCGACAGCATTTTGCGGTGGGTAAAGCGTACCGAATGCAGCGCGCCGTCCAGTGTATCGCGCCAGAATTCGATGAATTTGAACAGCTTTGGGTGGTCCGGTGCCAGATCGTACTCCTGCCACGTATAAGTATTCAGCACATGGGCGTAATCCGGCATGTGATAGGTGAATTCAGCCGTAGTCAGCCCGTATCCCTTTAGCATCAGCTCTGTCTTTGTTGGTGGCATTTTGGCCTCCTTTTCTGCCCTCTGCCCCAAGGATGGCAGATAAATCTTAATTTACAACAAAAACAAAGTGTTATCAGAATGATCCGACGGCTGCCAAGGGTTAACATTGCTGCCCATTGCACCTTATATGCCGGGTCTGATAGAGTGATCCCACAACATATAGACCCACCACAAAGATCGGGCCATACACGTGAACGACACGCCGGAACCCCCTGAAAACATGGATGAAACCCCGCCCGAGAAGTTCGTTTACGACGGCCCGAGCGTTTCCATCGAATCCGAGATGCGTACATCCTACCTGGATTACGCCATGTCGGTCATCGTCAGCCGCGCCATTCCCGACCTGCGTGATGGGCTGAAACCGGTGCACCGGCGCATCCTTTATGCGATGCACGAGACCAACAATACCCACGACAAGAGCTATCGCAAATCGGCCCGTCCCGTGGGCGACGTGATGGGTAAATACCACCCCCACGGCGACAGCGCGATCTATGACGCGTTGGTGCGCATGGCGCAGGATTTTTCCATGTCGCTGCCGCTGCTTGACGGTCAGGGAAACTTTGGCTCGATGGACGGCGATAACCCGGCAGCCATGCGCTATACCGAAGTGCGGATGGACAAGCCGGCCTCGTATCTGCTGGCCGATATCGACAAGGATACGGTCGATTTTCAAGACAATTACGACGGCAAAGACCGCGAACCCACGGTTTTGCCCGCGCGTTATCCCAACATGCTGGTCAATGGCGCGGGCGGCATTGCTGTCGGCATGGCCACCAACATTCCGCCGCATAACCTGGGCGAAGTGATCGACGCCACGCTGGCGCTGATCGAAGATGCGGACCTGACCAGCGAACAGCTGATCGACTATATTCCCGGACCTGATTTCCCCACCGGGGCCATCATGCTGGGGCGTACCGGCGCGCGCAAAGCCTATCTTGAAGGGCGCGGTAGCGTCATCATCCGCGCCAAGACCCGCACCGAAGAGATCCGCAAGGATCGCTGGGCCATCATCGTCGATGAAATCCCCTATCAGGTGAACAAGGCGACGATGATCGAAAAGATCGCCGAAGCCGTGCGCGAAAAACGTATCGAAGGCGTGTCTCACGTTCAGGACGAATCTGACCGTAACGGCGTGCGCGTGGTGGTCGAACTGAAACGCGATGCCACCGCCGAAGTGGTGCTAAACCAACTGTTCCGCTTCACGCCGATGCAGACTTATTTCGGCTGCAACATGCTGGCGCTGAACGGCGGGCGACCCGAAACCCTGACCCTGCGCCGGTTCCTGACCTCGTTCCTTGATTTCCGCGAAGACGTGGTCGCGCGCCGCACCGCGTATGAGCTGCGCAAAGCCCGCGAACGCAGCCATATCCTGTGCGGTCTGGCCGTCGCCGTGACCAACATCGACGAAATCGTCACCACCATCCGCCAATCTGCCGACGCCGCCGAGGCGCGTGAAAAGCTGATGACGCGGCGCTGGCCGGCGCAGCCGATCCTTGAATATATCGCGCTGATTGATGACCCGACCCACACCGCCAACGACGACGGCACCTATAACCTGTCCGAAACGCAAGCCCGCGCCATATTGGAACTGCGCCTGCAACGCCTGACCCAGATCGGCGTCAAGGAAGTCACGGACGAGCTGCGTGAACTGGCCGGGAAAATCCGCGAATACCTTGAAATCCTTGGCTCTCGCGAGCGGATCATGGGCATCATCCGTGACGAGTTGACCGAGGTGCGCGACCTGTTCGCCGTGCCGCGCCGCACCCGGATCGTCGACTGGTCCGGCGACATGGAAGACGAAGACCTGATCGAACGCGAAGACATGGTCGTGACCGTCACATCCGGCGGCTACATCAAACGCACACCTCTGGCCGATTTCCGCGCGCAACGGCGTGGCGGCAAAGGCGTGTCGGGGATGCAGACCAAAGAAGAGGACGTGGTCACCACCCTGTTCGTGGCCAACACTCATACGCAACTGTTGTTCTTCACCACCGACGGCATGGCCTATAAGCTGAAAACATGGCGTCTGCCGCAGGGTGGTCGTACCGCCAAGGGCAAGGCCGTGGTCAACATCCTGCCGATTCCGGTGGGCGTTTCCATTGCCGCGATCATGCCGGTGGACCGGGATGAAAAGGACTGGGACGATCTTCAGGTGGTGTTTGCCACCTCTGCCGGCACCGTGCGGCGCAACCGTCTGTCGGATTTCACCAACGTCAAACGCAACGGCAAGATCGCCATGAAATTCGAGGACGATCACGCCGAAACCAAGCTGATCAACGTGCGCATATGCTCGGACGATGAAGACGTGATGCTGATCACCAACGCAGGCCGGGCGATCCGGTTCCCGACCACCGAAGTACGGGTGTTCAACAGTCGTTCATCCGTGGGGGTGCGCGGCGTGCGCTTGTCCGGGTCCGATCATGTGGTGTCGATGTCGGTGATCCACCATTTCGAGGCCACATCGGATGAACGGGTGGCCTACCTCAAAATGCGCCGCGCTGCCGCCGGCGTGGACGAGACCGATGACCTATCCAGCGACGAAGAAGCGTCGGCAGACGCGAGCATCACCCCGGAGCGCTATGAAGAAATGCGCGCGGCGGAAAACCTGATCCTGACCATCACCTCGGGTGGCTCTGGCAAGCTAAGTTCGTCGCATGACTACCCCGTGCGCGGGCGTGGCGGCATGGGCGTCAAGGCAATGGACGGCAAGATGCGCGGCGGCGAGTTGGTCGCGTCCTTCCCGGTCGAAATCGAGGATCAGATCATGCTGGCCACCTCAAAGGGTCAGTCTATTCGGGTGCCGGTCAACGGTATTTCCTTCCGCTCGCGCAGCGCGGGTGGGGTCAAAGTGTTCAACACCGGCAAAAACGAAGAAGTGGTTTCGGTGGCATGGATCGCCGATCAGGGCGACGAAGAAGACACAGAGACAGGTGTCGATACTGCGGCAGATACCGGGTCTGAAACCAGTTCAGAATAAAGCCATCACAGCTTTGCATCCGGCCTTTTCCTGACCTTCAGGAAAAGGCCGGAGCCAGTACAAATCCGACAAATACAAGCGATACAAAAAGTGCGGGCATCCCATTTTCCTTTGCAAGCAGCCAGTCCCCACCACGATCCTGCGAGGAAATTGCAGCATCTTTAGGGCAGTTAAAATTGTGCCTAATTAGCGGCGAATTCTGGCCGATTCAGCAAATGTAGTGTCATGCCTGTCAGGCGGGTTTCTTGACCTTCGCCAGCCGCACCTTGTCGGCCAGATCGCGCGCGATGGCAAAGGCACCCTTGATCTTGTCGCTATCAAGTTTCCAGTCGCGGCGCACAACGATCTTGTTGTCGCGCACCTTGGCCAGTCCGTTTTGTGCGCCGATAAATTCAACCAGCCCTTTGGGCGAGGCGAATTTGTCATTATGAAACCGGATCGTCGCACCCTTTGGCCCGCCGTCCAACTTGGCAATGCCGGCGCGTTTGCACATGGCCTTGATGCGAATAACCAACAGCAAGGTATTGACCTCTTTGGGTAATTTGCCAAAGCGGTCGATCAACTCGGCGGCGAACCCTTCCAGTTCTACCTTGGTGGTCAGGGACGACAGACGACGATACAGCCCCAACCGCACGTCCAGATCCGGTACGTATTTCTCGGGGATCAGCACCGGCACGCCAAGGTTGATCTGCGGTGCCCATTGACCATCAGCCTCGGACAGACCCTCCATTTCGCCAGCGCGGATCTTGGCAATCGCCTCTTCCAGCATGGATTGATACAGCTCGTATCCCACGTCACGCATCTGCCCCGATTGCTCTTCGCCCAGCAGGTTGCCCGCGCCGCGAATGTCCAAATCCTGCGAGGCCAGCGTAAACCCTGCCCCCAACTGATCCAGCGACCCCAACACCCGCAACCGTTTGTGCGCCGTGGCGGTCAGCGGCTTGCGCGGGCGCGTGGTCAGATAAGCATAAGCGCGGGTTTTCGAACGCCCGACCCGCCCGCGAATCTGGTACAATTGCGCCAGTCCAAACATGTCGGCGCGGTGCACGATCATGGTGTTGGCGGTGGGAATATCCAGCCCGGATTCGACAATCGTCGTGGCCAGCAGCACGTCGTATTTGCCATCGTAAAACGCATTCATCCGGTCATCCAGCGTACCGGCGGCCATTTGCCCGTGGGCGGTGATGAAACTGACTTCGGGCACATGATCCTCAAGAAACGCCTGAATTTCCGGCAGATCACTGACCCGTGGCACCACGTAAAAGCTTTGTCCGCCACGATAATGTTCGCGCAGCAAGGCCTCGCGGATGGTGATGCCGTCGAATTCGCTGACATAGGTGCGGATCGCCAGACGATCGACCGGCGGCGTGCCAATTATGCTTAGATCCCGGACACCTGAGAGCGATAGTTGAAGTGTTCTTGGGATCGGAGTCGCGGTCAGCGTTAGCACATGAATATCGGTGCGCAACGCCTTTAGCCGTTCCTTGTGGGTGACGCCAAAATGCTGTTCTTCGTCAATGATCAGCAGGCCAAGGTTGTGGAACCGGATGGACTTGGCCAACAATGCATGTGTACCGATGACGATATCGACGATGCCGCGCGCCATGCCGTCGCGGGTTTTGTTGGCCTCTTTCGCATTAACAAAGCGCGATAACTGTCTGACTTCAATAGGAAATCCGCGAAATCTCTCGGCGAAGGTGGCAAAGTGCTGGCGCGCCAGCAGGGTTGTGGGCGCGACAATCGCCACCTGCACGCCGGACATGGCGGCGACAAAGGCGGCGCGCATGGCCACTTCGGTCTTGCCAAAGCCCACATCGCCACAGATCAGCCGGTCCATCGGCAACCCGCTGGTCAGGTCGTCAATCACATCGCCAATGGCGCGCAACTGGTCGTCGGTTTCCTGATAGGGGAACCGCGCGGAAAACGCGTCCCAACTGCCTGGCGGCGGTTCCAGTATTGGCGCACGGCGCAGGGCGCGTTCGGCGGCGACCCGGATCAACCGGTCGGCCATCTCGCGGATGCGTTCCTTTAGTTTGGCCTTTATGGCCTGCCATGCGCCGCCGCCCAGCCGGTCCAACAACCCCGCCTCGTGGCCATAGCGCGACAGCAGTTCGATGTTCTCCACCGGCAGGTAAAGCTTGGCCGTGTCAGCATATTCCAACGCCAGACATTCATGCGCAGCGCCGGCGGCGGTGATCACTTCCAAGCCCAGATAGCGGCCAATGCCGTGGTCCAGATGCACCACCAGATCGCCGGGCGACAATGATTGCGCCTCGGTCAGGAAATTCTCGGCTTTGCGGCGTTTGCGCGGGGCGCGGATCAGCCGGTCGCCCAGCACGTCCTGTTCGGAAATCACCGTAAACCCCGGCGCCTCAAACCCGTGTTCCAGCGCCCAGACCGCCAGATGCAGGCCCCGTTTGCCGACCCGCGTGCCATCGGTGATGGCAATGGTTTCGGCCAGCCCTTCGTCTTCTATCAACCCTGACAGACGTTCGCGCGCGCCT
This sequence comes from Paracoccaceae bacterium, assembly GCA_002400675.1. GTDB lineage: Bacteria > Pseudomonadota > Alphaproteobacteria > Rhodobacterales > Rhodobacteraceae > NVQY01. Next base: position 14,548 of record NVQY01000018.1, read on the forward strand.
TCAGAATAGGACGCCACAATCACCGGACCCAGCGCCATTTTTGCTTTAATGTGATCCGCCAAGGCCTCGAAAAGGCTGATGTTTTCCTGTTGACGCTCGGGCGAGAAGTTGCGCCCTATACGCCCGCCCGCATCAATTACCCCCGGCCCAGAGGCTTGCGGCAACGGGTTGAACTGCAACACCCGGCGCGTGCCCACCGCCGACACCCAGGCCGCATCATCAAGATACAACAGCTCGGGCGGCGTCGGTTTGTAAACGCTGTCGATACGCGATTTCGATTTCAGCGCCAGATGCCGGGTTTCATACTGATCGGCAATCGTGTCCCAGCGCGCCAGACGGGTGGGCGTGCTTTGATCGTCCAGCGTGATGGTGGCGGTCTCTGGCAGGTAGTCGAACAGGGTTTCCAGATGGTCGTGAAAGAACCCCAGCCAGTGTTCCACGCCCGCGTGTTTGCGCCCCGCACTGACCGCTTCGTACAGTGGGTCGTCGGTGCCTGCCGCGCCAAATTCGATCCGGTAATTCTGGCGAAAACGGGTGATGGCGGCCTCGTCCAGAATGACTTCGGACACCGGGGCCAGTTCAACCAGCTTTAACTTTTCGGTGGTACGCTGGGTGGCAGCGTCAAACCGGCGCGCGCCGTCCAGAACGTCTCCGAACAGGTCAAGGCGCACCGGGCCGCCATCGCCGGGCGGGTAGATGTCGATGATGCCGCCGCGAATGGCATAATCCCCCGGCTCCATCACCGTTGGGCTTTGCACATAGCCCATGCGCACAAGGAACGACCGCAGGCCGGCCTCGTCAATGCGATCACCAACGCGGGCAGTAAAGGCGGCTTCGCGCAGGATCTCGCGGGCGGGCACCTTTTGCGTGGCGGCGTTCAGCGTGGTCAGCAGGACAAAGCGCGCCGGCATCTTGTGAACAAGGGCGGCCAGCGTCGCCATGCGCGCAGCAGAGATATCGGCGTTGGGCGACACCCGGTCATAGGGCAGGCAATCCCAGCCGGGAAAGGTGAATACGGCCATATCGGGGGCAAAATAGGCCAAAGCGGCCCGCGTCGCCGCCAGCCGTTTGTCGTCGCGCGCGATATGCAGCACCGGACCGGCGGAACTGGCGACCTCGTCGAGAATCAGCCGAGCGTCAAAGCCCTCGGGGGCACCACCAACGGAAATATGACCGTGCCGCGCCATCCCGCGTCACCCCAACACGCCAAGCGACAGGTTTTGGTACATGCCCCACAGAGCCGTGACAAAGATCGACACCATGCCGATAAACTGGGTGTAAAGCCGCGCGCGGGTCAGGCGTTTGGCCAGGCGTTCAGCCTCATAACCTTCGCCTTCGATCAGGCGGGCGGTGGACAGGTTGATCAGCCCGACCAGCGACAGAGGGAAGCCCAGTAGAAACAGCGCCTGAGCGAATTCCACGTCATACCAGAACCCCAGAATGACCAGCGCAGTCAGGGCGAAACAGGTGAATCCGATGGTCCACAGGCCCGACACACGACCGATATACAGCAACCGGTTGACGTTGACGCGGGTGATGTCGATGAAATCGGCCGTGGCCTGCCCACCATCGTTGCGTGCGCGTTGGATCATGTCAAACGGCACCCCCAGAACCCAATGCGAGGCCGACGACCAAACCACCGCCAGAGCGATCCAGAACCAGAGGTTCGAAAACGACCTGAGGTCGATCATTTCGAGTATTGAAGTATACCAGTTCAAGTGCTGCGCCCTTTGTTATCCCTGTTTTTTCCTGCTCGTTCCGGCACGGGGACTATTCTAACCCCTTGTGTGCGGTGCTATTCCCATGCCACCAGATGCGAAAATGTGCAAGGAGTCAGCGCAATGAAACCAACTGTCGCCCCATTTCCTGCGGCCCGATTGCGCCGAACCCGCAAATCCGGTGCCATCCGCGCGCTTGTACGCGAAAACACGTTAACGCCGGATGACCTGATCTGGCCAGTGTTTGTGCGCGAAGGTGACGGCATCGAAGAACCCGTGGCCTCGATGCCCGGCGTGATGCGGCGCAGTGTCGACAGGATTGGCGACGCGGCGCGCGAGGCCGCCGCCCTTGGCATTCCGGCGATCTGCATCTTTCCCTATATCGAACAATCGCTAAAGACCGAAGATTGCGCCGGGGCGTGGGACCCCGACAACCTGTCCAACCGCGCCATTCGCGCAATCCGCACCGCTGCCCCCGACATGGTGGTGATGACCGATGTGGCGCTGGACCCCTATAACATCAACGGCCACGACGGGTTTGTCGTCGACGGAGAGATCGTCAATGACGCCACAGTCGAGGCTCTGGTCAAGATGACCCTGGCCCAGGCCGAGGCCGGCGCTGACATCATCGGCCCCTCTGACATGATGGACGGGCGCATCGCCGCCATGCGCGGCGCGTTGGAAGCGGCGGGGCATCAAAACGTGATGATCCTGTCTTACGCGGCCAAATATGCCAGTGCCTTTTACGGCCCGTTCCGCGATGCGGTTGGGGCGTCCGGCGCGCTGACCGGCGACAAGAACACCTATCAGATGGACCCGGCCAATACCGACGAGGCCATGCGTCTGGTGCAACGCGATCTGGCCGAGGGCGCGGATATGGTGATGATCAAACCGGGCATGCCGTACCTTGATATCTGCCGGCGGGTCAAAGACACCTTTGGTGCGCCAACGTTTGCCTATCAGGTCAGCGGCGAATACGCGATGATCCAGGCGGGCGCGCAAAATGGCTGGATCGACGGGGAAAAAGTGATGCTGGAAAGCCTGATGGCGTTCAAACGCGCAGGGTGCGACGGGGTTCTAAGCTATTTCGCGCCAGAAGCCGCACGGATTCTCAACAACTGACCTTTGCAGGGGACAGGCGTTTGCGCAATCGTGAGCGAAATGATCGCGGGATCGACGGAATAAGGCGACAACCCGCCGACAAACCCATCTATGCCGGGTGACAGGGCTGGGTGAATTGGGTATATATAGCGGCAAGGCCGGGCAAAACGGCCATATCAGGTAATTTTAGACAGGCACAATATCATGAGCAGCACACAAACCTTGCGACCGGATTCCAGGAAAACTGACTCCGGGCAAGTGGATTCCAAACGACTGACCCGTCGTGGCTTTACCCTTATGGGCCTTGCGGGCGTGACGACAATCGCCGCGTGTGGCAATGGCGTCGGCAGCGGCGGCGCAGGTAAAATAGACGCAAGGGTCGAAGCGACGCTGGCACAGATGTACAACGAATTCCCCAACACGGTCGATCTGTCGCGCAAGTCAAGCGGCATGCTGATCATGCCTCTGGTGACCGAAGCCGGGTTTGGTTTGGGTGGTGCCTATGGGCGCGGCGCGTTGCAGGTGAATGGCGTCACGGTTGATTATTACTCCAACACCAAAATCACCGGTGGGTTTCAGATCGGGGCGTTGCAATATGCGCATGTGCTGTTTTTCATGACCGATGACGCGCTAAGCGATTTCCGCCGAGGCTCAGGCTGGACCGCAGGCGCGGATATTGGATATGTGGTTTCAGATCAGGGCGATTCGATCAGCGCAGATACCAACACCCTGCGTTCTCCGGTGCTGGCGGCGGTATTTGGTCAGGCAGGATTGCATGTCGGGGCGACGCTGGAAGGGTCGAAATACAGCCGCATCATTCCCTGATCGACCGTTGCACCCGGTTACAGCACCAAGCCGCGCCAAAAATTTTTTCTCAAAAATTTTGATAATTTTCTTAATAAGAAAATTGCGCCGGCAATCGCCGCACGCGACCCGCCTTTGGGTGCGTTGCGGCGATTACAAAGGTTTCAGCCCATCATGTTTAAGCGTTTGATCAGGCTTGATGTGTCCCAGCGCCCGCCGCCCAGTTTCTGGACGTCCTTGTAAAACTGATCGACCAGTGCCGTGACCGGCAGGCTGGCCCCGGTTTCATCCGCAGTATCCAGACAGATGCCCAGATCCTTGCGCATCCAATCCACCGCAAAGCCATGTTCGAAATGATCGTCAATCATCGTCTCATACCGGTTCGACATCTGCCAGCTGCCTGCGGCACCCTGGCTGATCACTTCGACCACCGCGCGCCCATCAAGGCCGGCCTTGTCGGCGAAATGCAACGCTTCGCTCAGGCCCTGCACCAAACCGGCGATGGCGATCTGGTTGCACATCTTGGTCATCTGCCCGGCCCCGCTGCCGCCGATCCGCCGGCAGATCCGCGCATAGGCCGCCATGATGGGTTCCGCGCGGGCATAGGCCCCTTCGTCGCCACCGCACATGACCGACAACGCACCGTTTTCCGCGCCCGCCTGACCGCCCGACACCGGCGCATCAACAAAGCTGATCTGGCGCGCGTCGGCGGCGGCGAACAATTCGCGGGTGACTTTGGCCGAAACCGTGGTGTGATCGACAAACACCGACCCGCCCGGCATTCCGGCCAATGCGCCGTCGTCGCCAAGGCAGACGCTGCGCAGGTCATCATCGTTGCCGACGCAGGCCATCACAAAATCCGCGCCCTGAGCTGCCGCGCTTGGGGTTGCCGCCGACGTGCCGCCATGTTCGACCACCCAGGCCTCGGCTTTGGCGGCGGTGCGGTTATAGACCGTCACGTCATGCCCCGCCGCCTGCAAATGCCCCGCCATCGGGTATCCCATCACCCCAAGTCCCAGAAACGCCAGTTTTGCCATGTGCTTTCCCCTTGATCCGTCTTGCACTAAATTGATTTGCTGCTTAGCAGGCATTGGCGGCAGATGAAACGTCAGGGCCGTGGGATTCACCGCGCGGGTCCCTGCCCCGGCAACTACAAGGAACCGACCCCATGGGAATTCTCTTTCGCTGGTTGCTGCGGATCACCGCCGGGTTGGTTGTATTGGTGGTACTGGCGGTTGTTCTGATCTATTTTCTCGCCTCGCAATCCCTGCCCGATTACGACCACACTGTCGATGTGACCGGCCTCGAAGGCCCGGTCGAAATCGTGCGCGACAACGCCAACGTTCCGCATATTCTGGCCGAGACCGACGCAGGTGTGTATTTTGGTCTGGGCTATGCCCATGCGCAGGACCGCCTGTGGCAGATGACCATCATGCGCCGCACCGTACAGGGCCGCCTGTCCGAAGTGTTCGGCACTCGCACCCTTAAAATCGACCGGCTGTTGCGCCGCCTTGACCTTTACCGGCTGGCGGCGGCGTCGGTCAAAGTTCAGGACGCCGCCACCCTTTCCGCGCTTGAGGCCTATTCCGCTGGCGTCAACGCCCGTCTGGCCGAGATCAACGAAGAGGCGCTGGGACGTGGTGCCCCCGAGATGTTCCTGTTCAACGCCCCGATCGCCCCGTGGCAGCCGGCTGATTCCATCGCTATGATCAAGTTGATGGCGCTGCAACTGTCCGGCCATCTTGAAAACGAAGTGCTGCGGGCGCGCACATCGCTGATGCTGAACGACGCCGCACGGCTGGCCGATATCCTGCCTGATGCGCCGGGCACCGGCGTCGCCGCGCTACCGGAATACGCCAGCCTGTTTCCCGATCTGCCGCAATATGCCGACTCCATTGCGATGCCCGGCGACCCGCTGTCACCATTTCCGCGCAGCGGTCTGGCCGGGGCTTCGAACGCGTGGAGCGCGGCCCCCTCGCGGTCGGCCTCGGGGGGCACGTTGCTGGCCAATGATCCGCATATGAAATTCACCGCGCCGACGATCTGGTATCTGGCGCGGCTGGAACTGGCCAAGGGCGGGGTGATCGGCGGGACAATTCCCGGCATTCCTGCGGTGATGACCGGGCGCAGCGACAAGTTGGGCTGGGGCATAACTTCGTCCTATCTGGATGATCAGGACGTCTATATCGAAAAGCTGAACCCCAACAATCCAGAGGAATACCTGACCCCGCAGGGCTATAAACCGTTCGACACCCGCCCCTCGATCATCAACATCAAGGACGCCGCCCCCATCACCCTGACCTTGCGCTGGAGCGAGAATGGCCCGGTTCTGCCCGGTTCCCTCTACAACCTCGCCACCGTGACTCCACCCGGCCATGTGGCGGCGCTGGCCTGGACCGCGCTTAGCCCGGCGGACACCTCGATGAGTGCGGCGATTGGCCTGATGGGGGCCGCCACCGTGCAAGAGGCGATCACCCTGTCCGAAGGGTACATCGCACCATCGCAGAACCTGTCGCTGGTGGATCAAAACTCGATCGCCATGAAGATGATCGGGGCCACCCCGCGCCGGGACCCGCGCCATCAAAGCAAGGGGCGCCTGCCGTCACAGGGCTGGCGCGTTGAGAACCGCTGGCTGGGGCGCGCGCCCTATGCGGCCAACCCGGAATTCATCAATCCGCGCGGCGGCATCCTGGGCAATACCAACAACAAAATCCTTGAGCGCCCGTTTCCCAACAACGTGTCCTACGTCTGGGGCGACACCCAGCGGATCAACCGCTGGCAAAAGCTGATGCAGTCGCGCCAGGTACATACCCGCGACAGTTTCATCGAAGCCCAGCTTGATCCGGTCAGCATCACCGCCCGGTCGCTGTTGCCGCTGATCGGCGCGGATCTGTGGTTCACTGGTCAATCGGCCCCCGAAGGCACGCCCCTGCGACAGCGCGAAATCGCGCTGGCCCTGCTGGCGGACTGGAACGGAGAGATGAACGAACACCTACCCGAACCGCTGATCTATGCGGCGTGGCTGCGGGCGTTGCAGGCGCGGCTGATTGGCGACGAGTTGGGGCCGCTGGCCGATGAATTCACCCATGTAGAGCCGCTTTTTATCGAACGGGTGTTCCGCAATGTCGATGGCGCGGCCATATGGTGCGACGTGCGTCAAAGCACGATTATTGAGAGCTGCACCGATATGGCGCGTCTGGCGCTGGACGACGCTTTGGTGCAGATCGGCGAGAAATACGGCACGGCGTTAGAGTCGCTGCGCTGGGGCGACGCGCATCAGGCGACCCATGATCACCCGACGCTGGGCAAAATTCCGATCCTGCGTTATTTCGTCAATATCCGCCAATCCACCAGCGGCGGCGACAATACGTTGCTGCGCGGGCGCACCGCCGGGTCGGGGCCAAACCCGTTCGCCAATGTGCATGGGGCCGGCTATCGTGGCGTGTATGATTTCGCTGACCCGGACAGTTCGGTTTTCATCACCTCAACCGGGCAATCAGGGCATTTCCTGTCGCGCCATTACGACGATCTGGCACAGCTTTGGCGGCGCGGCGAATACATCCCCATGTCACTGGACATGAATCTGGCGCGTGCGGCCTCGGTCGGGGTTACGTGGCTAAGGCCGCGCCCCTGAAGCGCAAAACACTGTAAGGGTCGGCTCAGGCGGCCTGCCAGCTATCTACCGCAAGCGCGCGGATGTCCGCCGCGTCGTCAGTATCTATCTGGGCACGGGCAAAGCTGCGTGCGCGCAACCGGGTGCTGGTGCGGTTGGACAGGGATTCCTGGCGCAGCAGTTCAAATAATTGCGCGTGGCGCGTGGTGGTCAGATCAGGTGGCATGGCAGCTCTCCGGCAGATCGGGGATCAACAAACGATGCCTGCAAAATATGCCGAAGGTGCGACCAACTCGTGACGATTACGCGGTCAAAAGCCCTTATATACTCCCAATTTCACGCAATTCTTAACGGCCGATCTGTCCCATCAGTCGCATCAAACCGGGGTCATCCGGCACCTTGTCCACCGCCCGGCGCAGCACCCGCCCCGCCGCCTCTGGCCCGTCCAAAGCGTCGGTCAGGCGCGCCAGCATCACCCAGGCGTCGGCGCGTTGCGGGTCAAGGCGCACCACCTCCTGAAAGGCCTGCAACGCGGCGGGGAAATTGCGCAGCGTCAGCGCGGTGCCGCCCATCACCAGATGGGTTTCGGGAAAGTCCAGCTTGTTGCCCAGTGATTTCTGCCAGTCGCCCATGGCCGCGTTCACCATCACCCCTTGCGAGCGCGCCAGTTGGTCGGGCGGCGTGTCCAGCAGTTGCTTGGCCGTGGCAATGCGCACCGAACGCATCTTGTCGCTGAGCAGCGGCATCAGCCGGGTCAGACGGGTTTGTACATCAACCCCACGTTGCAGCGGCGCGGCATTGGCGCGGATCAGCGGGTCGGCATTGCGCAACAAGGGCGCGGTGGCCTCGGCCAGTTGCGGATTTGTCTGCGATTGCAACAGGTTCAGCGCGGTTGCCCGCACGATACCCGGTTGATCCTCGTTCGGGGCCAGCGTCAGCAGATCGCCCGAAACCTTGTCGGGGGCGGCGCGCCCGGCGGCCAGAACCTGACCGTAATGCGGCCCGCGCCGGGTTGAGTTGGGATACCAGACCGCGATCTGCGCCGCCGCCCAGTCCGGACTCTTGCCTTGATGACAGGCGGTGCAGGCATCCGGCGCGCCGGTCTGCGCCCCAAGGTCCGGGCGCGGGATGCGGAACGAATGATCGCGCCGTCCGTCAATGCCCATGTAGACCTGTTCGGGCATGTGGCAGTTCTTGCACTGCGCGCCCTCGCTGCCCACGGGATGGAACGTGTGGTCGGGGCTGTCGTAGGTGGTCTTGGTCAGGTTTGGAAAATCCGGGTTACCGGCGGGCGAATGGCATTGGGCGCAGACTGCGTTGCCCATCGCCTTTAACTCGGCGTCATGCGGGTTGTGGCAG
>NVQY01000019.1 GCA_002400675.1 Paracoccaceae bacterium
GCCGCAGGGCGGGCGTTTCCGTTTGTGTTTGGCGGCGACGGGGCCGGGTTCGCCTGCGCGCCGGACCGCGCGGCCGAGGCCGGGGCGGCGCTTGCAGCGGTACGCTGTTGGGCGGCGCAAGAATTCGGCATGGAGCTGCGCGTGGCGATGGTGCCCGTGGCCGAGGTACGCGCCGCCGGGTTGGATGTGGCTGTGGCCCGGTATCAGCCCTCGCCGGGGGTGGATTACGCGATGTTCAGCGGTGGTGGTCTGTCATGGGCGGAAACCCGGATGAAAGCGGGGGCGTATGCCCTGCCCAAGGCCCCGGCGGGCACGATCCCTGACCTCACGGGCCTGTCGTGCCGCTGGTCCAACGTGAAATCGCGCAACGGGTCGATCCTGTCGGTGGTGATACAGCCGGTCGGGGCGGCCTCGGGACCGGAATTCACCCGCCTGTCGGAAAAGGTCATCTCCATCGCCCGGCATCTTGAACGGGCCGGCCATCCGGTACCGACCGAGGGCGCGATTACCCGCTGGCCTCCTCCGGGCCTGACGCTAGAGGCACATGCCTCGCACGGGGCCATTCCGCTGGCCCGGCACAAACGCAAGCTGTTGATGGTGACCTTGCTGAACTGGTTCTTCCTGCGCTGGAAAATCCCGGTCAACGGGTTTGATCCGGCGCATTACACGGTGACGGTGGGGCGCAACGCGGATTTCCGCAAATTCGACGACGGGTTGAAAATGACGCTGGATTGCGACGCCGGGACGCAAAAGAAACTGCGCGCGGTGTTAGAGCAGGCGGCGCAGGACGGGACCATCAGATACGGGCTGTGCGAACAGGATGAAGCGATGATGACCTGCATCGTGCCGTCAATCCTGACCGATGATCATGTGCATTTCATCGACGGCGCAGCGGGCGGCTATACGCAGGCGGCAGCAGGGATCAAGGTGCCTTGATGAAACCCGTCTGGTTTTGTCCGTAGGATGGGTTTTCAACCCATCATTTGCCCCGGATGAAATGGTGGAAGATGGGGTAAAACCCCATCCTACGCTGGTTGGGTCAATCGGCGTCCTGCCACTTGGCCACCATGTCCCGCGCGCCCCTGACCAACAGCACCACGTCAATCCCCACCGCGAGAAACGTTGCCCCGGCGTCGAGATAGGCCGGGGTCTTGTCGCCCAGTGACATGATGCCGGGGGCTTTGCCGGCGGCGGCGATGCGTTGCAAGGCGTCGCGGATGGTGTCCTGCACTTCGGGGGCGTCAACGTTGCCTTTGAACCCCATGTCGGTGGACAGGTCCGCCGGGCCGATGAACACGCCGTCGATGCCGTCCACCGCCAGAATTTCATCAAGGGCGGCGATGCCTGCGCGACTTTCGACCTGCACCAACAGGCAAATCTGATCATCCGCCGTGGTCACATAATCGCCAATCGCGCCAAAACGTGTGGCGCGCGCCGCAGCTGCCCCGACGCCGCGCGTGCCAGTGGGAGGATAGGTGCAGGCCCGCACCAGATCGCGCGCCTGATCCGCACTTTCGACCATCGGCACCATGATGGTTTGCGCGCCCACGTCCAGCACCTGTTTGATCACCCATGTCTCGCCAATCGGCACCCGGACAAGGGCCGGGGAGGCGCTGTTTTGCAGCGCGCTTAGCTGGGCGCGGATCGAGCGGATGTCGTTGGGCGCGTGTTCGCCGTCGATCAGCACCCAGTCGAACCCGGTTGACCCGACGATTTCCGCCGCCCCCGCATCCGCAAGGCTAAGCCAGCAGCCAAACAGGGGTTTGTCGCCTTTAAGGGCGCGTTTGAACATATTGATTGGGGCTGGCATGGCAGTTTCCTTCAGCTAGTCTGGGATTGGTTGTTTAACATGTTCCTTAGCTTAAGCGGCAGGTCAAACATTAATATCCCTATGGGATTGCATCCCGGGCGCTAGAGGTGGCAAACTGCACCATGACAAAAAACCTTCTTTCGACCTCAAGATCCCTGCCAATTGCCCTGTTGCGCGCGCGCGAACGGGTGATGGGGCCGATCCGCGCTTTGCTGGCGGACGTGGGCGTTACCGAACAACAGTGGCGGGTGCTGCGGGTGTTGCAGGAAAGCGGGCCGCTTGATCCGACGCGGATTGCCTATCAGGCCTGTCTGCTGCTGCCCAGCCTGACCCGTATCCTACAAAAACTAGAGGACAAGGGCCTGCTTAAGCGGACCCCGGATGAAACAGACGGGCGCAAGCAGGTGGTGCGGATAACCGCAGATGGCGAGGCGTTGGTTGCCGCCAATCTGGACGCGAGTATTGAAGTGATGGAACAGGTGCGCGCGCAGATGGGCCCGGACCGCTATGACGCCCTTTTGGATTTGCTGAACGATCTGGATCGACGCGACTGATGGGTCCGGTCTGGCAGGCGGGTTCTGGCATTTCAGAACAAGGCTGTCGTTGTTGATCTGCGCGCGCTCCGAAAGGAACATGTGAGTGCGGATATGGTTTCTGGCCGCTCTTGCGGCGACGGTGCTGATTGCGGGGTTGGTTCTTGATAGTTTACGCCCCCCCACCACGATGCGGCTTGCCGCCGGACCATCGGGGGTGGGTATTATCAGGTTGCCGAACAATACCGGGCCATTCTGGCACGGGACGGGATTGACCTTGAACTGGTGGAAACTTCGGGTCGGTCGAAAACGCCGACCTGATCAGCAAACGCGCGGTGGATGCGGCGATCCTTCAGGGTGGCATCAAGGTCGCTGACCCGGAAATCGAGGCAATCGGTGCCTTGTTCTTTGAACCAATGATCTTTCTGGTGCGCAAAGACAGCGATGTTCCCGGAAATCCCGCGTTGTGGAAGGGCCTGAGGATCAATATCGGCGCTCCTGGGTCGGGCATCAGGGCTGCCTTTGATGATTTCGAAAGTGCGGTTGGATTGTCAGTCGGGGCCAACCGGAAACTTGGGTTGAAATACAGTGATGCGGTTGCCGCTCTGGTCGCGGGCACATTAGATATCACCGTATTCGTGGCCCCCATTGATGCCCCCTATCTGGTGGCGGCATACGGCGAAGACGCTTTGCGTCTGTTGCCGCTGCAACACACCGAAGCAATTTCCCGGCGGCTGGAATATGCAAAGACCGTGACCGTTCCCACCGGGGCAATTTCGCTGTGGCCGGTGGTGCCCTCCGAACCACAGTCGCTGATGGCGCTGGAGGCGCGTCTGGCCATCACGCCCGACCTTCACCCGGCCCTTGTCACCCGCCTGACCATGGCGGCAATCGAGCTGCACAATGTGCGCGGGGTGATCATGGATCAGGGCATGTTCCCGTCGGTCGAAGGCACCGGGCTTCCTTTTGACAACGCCGCGCGTCAGTTGATCATCAACGGGCCGTCCATCTGGCACGACTGGCTGCCCTATTGGATGGCGTCACAGGCTCATCGGCTGGTTCTGCTGATGCTGCCCATCCTGATCATCATGCTGTCTGCGTTGCGCGCCGTGCCGATGGTTTACGCCTATTTCATGCGCTGGCGCGTCTGGCAGCATTACCCCGAGATCAAAACTGTCGAGGATCAACTGGCCGGGGGTATGGACGACGACGGCCTGAGACAGGCAGATGCGATGCTCGCGGATCTGGATGACCGCCTGTCGCAACTCAGACTACCGGCGGCCTATCGGCAACCGGCATATGACGCGCGTATTCATGTGGAACTGATACGCAGCCGGATCGCCAAAAGGCGGGCAGAGCTGCAAACCGGGTGACATTTGCGGTCGCGTTGGGGACGCCCGCGTGAAACAGTCAATTCAGTTGCCCAGTTTGGCGTGCACCTCGTCCAGATCAATTTCCCTAACCGGCATCTTGTTGCCCGGATTGTCGAAATCATAGCCGAACAGTTCAAAGTCACGGTGAAAGATTTCGTAGATCAGATGCATCGACAGATCATCAAAGTAATCCTCGACCGGGTGGGCGCGCTTTGGGCCGTGACCCTCGGATTCGTTGAAACGGGGAATGTTCTCAAGGTCGATGGCATTGGGCAGCTCGACTGATTTCAGAACCTCGGCCATGCCGTCGTTGAACGCCTCGGTCCAGATGATCTTGTCATAGGTGCCACCGTTGTTGATGAAGGTGGACACATGCCCCGACACCGCTGACCAGTGAATGTCCGGGTCCATCGGCCGGCGCCAGCGGATGGTGTCACGGGCAAACAACAGGAACCGGCGGAACGATTTGATCTGGTCGAAATCGTCTTTGCCGTCCTCGCCGCCGACCTCGATGCCGTATTTATACACCAGCGTCGGCACAAGGTTGCCGCGATAGCGCTTGCCGTTGCGCTGAATGCCGCAAATCTTGTCAAAGAACGACGACAGAATGCGGGTGTAGGGATTGCGCACGCAGGTAAACGAATACGACTGGTGTTCCTGTACGTTGCGGGTGATCAGGTCCTGACTGTCCTCGAACCCCCATTTGTGCATGCCTTGCTTGGCGTCGTGAATGTCGCCTTCAAAGAATTCACCATGATCCGAATAATACATGATCTGCCCGATGGTCGAGCAGGCGCACTTGGGCACCACCCGGTACACCAGACTTTCGGTTTCGGTCATCCAGGTTCCGGGAAACCCCATCTGCTTGCCTCCATAGCCCTGTTTGGCCTCTCTATATCGGGCCTCAGGTATCTTATCTGCTAAAAAAGAAAAATAAATGCTGTTTATTCAATCGGTCTTCACCTTTATCAAGATAAACAATGATGATCTGACAGGCGTATCGTTTCCAGTATGGCAAAAATTGCGTATATTCTGCTCTGCCACAAGGACCCAGAGGCTATTATTCAGCAGGCCGAACGCCTGACGGCGGCGGGTGACTACATGTCGATCCATTTTGACGCCCGCGCCAAATCGGCACATTTCAAACAGATCAGGCGGGCACTGGCGCATAACCCAAGCGTCACGTTTGCCACCAAACGAATCAAATGCGGTTGGGGGGAATGGTCCCTGGTCGAAGCCTCGCTTTTCGCGGTCGAGGCGGCGGTCGAGGCATTCCCACGCGCGACACATTTCTACATGTTATCAGGCGATTGCATGGCGATTAAGTCTGCCGAACACGCCCACGCCTTTCTGGACCAGCACGAAGCCGACTTTATCGAAAGCTTTGATTTCTTTGACAGTGACTGGATCAAGACCGGGATGAAAGAGGACCGTCTGGTCTATCGTCACTTTTTCAACGAACGCAAACGCAAATGGCTGTTCTATGCCTCGATGGAAGCGCAGCGCAAGCTGGGCCTGACCCGCGAGCCGCCCGATGACCTTCAGGTGATGATCGGCAGCCAATGGTGGTGCCTGCGCCGCCGCACGATTGAATGGATCCTGAATTTTGTCCGCGAACGGCGCGACGTGATGCGGTTTTTCCGCACCACATGGATTCCTGACGAGACATTTTTTCAGACGCTGGTGCATCATCTGGTGCCGGAAAACGAAATTCGCACCAACAACCTGACCTTTCTGATGTTCACCGAATATGGCATGCCGGTGAACTTTTATGACGACCATTATGATCTGCTACTTAGTCAGGATTTCCTGTTCGCCCGCAAGATCAGCCCCGAAGCCAGGGATCTCAAGGCGCGTCTGGGGCGGCTCTACGCAGCCAAGGATGTGGATTTTCAGATCTCCAACGAAGGGCGCAGCCTGTTTCGGTTTCTGACCGGGCGGGGGCGCATCGGGCGGCGGTTTGCCATGCGGTTCTGGGAGGCCGAAAACACGCTGGGGCGCGAACGCGAACTGATGATCGTGGTGTGCAAAAAATGGCACGTGGCCAAGCGGTTGCTGGAACAGATCCGTCAGGTSACCAACGTGCCSGCCATCGAATACCTGTTCACCGARGAAGACACGCCMTTGCCCGATCTGGGCGGCATCCAGTCCACCCTTGAAAAACGCACGCGCCATCGCCGCGCCCTGATGCGGATGCTGTTCGARTAYTTYGARACTGACCGGCTGATCGTTTGCATGGACCCCTCCAACCTCGACCTGATGCAGGATTTCTATGCGGACCGTTCCGTTACCCGCCTGTTAGAGATCGAATGCCAGTTCAGCGAAAGCTATCTGACCGGGCATGCCCGGCGGGTGGGGCTGGCCGGGGATCGCACCAGTCAGGGCACGCTGGACCGGCTGTTGCCGACGATCCGCAATGACATGCAGTATGAATCGGACCGCATCCGCGACGCCGGATTTTCCCGCTATGCCCGCATTCACGAGGCGAACTCTCCCGAGCAGAACGCCACAAAGCTGGCCGAATTCCTGACCGTGTCAGAGGACAAGGCGTTGCAGATCGCCAGTTCGAAATATCTGTACGCGGACTAGGGTCCTAGACTTGCGCTGAATTTGAGGCCCGGGCCAGGTCCCCTGTCGCCCAACGCAACGTCGCGCGATAGGCGATAATCAGGACGACGGGGGTGGCGACGATCATCGCGCCATAGACGCCGATCGCATGAATGTCGTTGCCATACTTGATTACGGCCATGACCTGCACCCCCAGAAACGCGGCAACCGGAAAGGTGAACGAGGCCCAGACCGGGCTGAACCCGCCTTTGATCATCCATGGTACCAACGCCAGCAGCACCACCGCGATTGCAATCGACAGCCAATAGAAGATGGTAAAGGCCCAATCTATCCCAAGCATGCCAAAGCTGGTGGCAAACAGACACACAGGGGCCAGAAAAATTGCCATCGACGGGCGCAATGCGACCGAAGGGTGGGCGTGGCGCAACTGGACGATCAGGCCGGCTGTGATGATCACATAAGCCACCAGCGCCGCCAGCGTCAGGACCAGACTTTCGGTGACATACCCCAGCTTTATACCGGCAAACGGGCCAACCACCGGGCCGACAAAGGTCAGATACTGAAACGTCGAGAATTTACGCCGCTCTGGCGGGTCGCGCCAGATTGCCCAGCACCCGGCCGCACTTGCGCCGATCTGTGCGACGACACCGATCCACCAGACCAGGGGGGCCGATATGCCAAACGGCAGCAAGGCCGCGGCCAGCATCATCATCGACATCGCGGCTGCGGCGATTCCGGCGCGTGCCGCCGGGTTGGTCATGTCGTCGAACAGGACCATGGGCCGCGCGGCAAGTTTGCGAAAGTAATTGAGCAGGAAGAACACATAAAACGCCGACCCAAGCCCCAGCAGGACATCGCCGATATCTTCGGCTACCGGCAGGACTTCGGAGGCGGTGCGCCACCCCAAACCCAAGCCCAGCAACGCCAGACAGATGGGAAAAATCGCCGGCGGTGTGCTTCGCCAAAGGGGGGTGTCGTTCAGCATGTCAGCCCGCTAACTCTGTTATCCTCACAAGCCAGAGCGGCGCGTCATCTGCGCCACGAGTCCAGCCAACGCCGCAACCGGCCCTGCTTTTCTGCCATGGCATCGCCTGCGGCTTCAAGGTTGTCGCCGATGTTTTCCAGAACCGGATCAATCCGCGCCCGCCGGAATCGCCGCCAGCGTACCCAGATCGCCCAGATCAGAGCAAAGAAAACCGTTAGGAAGATGATGTTGAACCAGTTGATGATCCGCGCGTCCGGCCCCTCGACCGAGCGTACCTTGACCGCGTTGGGATAGATCGACATGAATTCGTTGCGCCAGCCGTAATGCTTTACCGCCACCCAGTTCGGGTTGTCCTTGGTCGATACCAGATCCTGCGCCTCGGTTTGCAGGTTGGAACTGTTGACCTTGAAATACGGCGGCCATCCCCAGCCGGTATCTTCGTTGCGATAATCCATCACCCGCCCGTTAGAGGCCTGGATGGTCTTGATGAACCGCACATCCCTGTTGACGGATGTGGACCCTTCCTGCCCTGCGTCCTGCTGCGCCCAGAACAAAGAGTTTTCACCGAAATCAACGCGCCGCACTTCGGTGTCAACGATGCGTACGATGTCGTACTGCGGCAAGGTATAATGCAGAACTGCACCCACAAGCCCCCAAAAGGTCACGATAAACGCCCATTTGACATAGACCATTGGTCAGCCCCTCACATGAAATTGGTAACATAAACCAACACGGCGATGACCGTGAATGGCACGATATAAACACCAAGGATCAGCTTGCGCCGGATCGAGTGGTCGTATTTCTTCAACCCGCGTTGGACAAATGTCTCGCGGTCCACGGTCAGCACGTCCTTGGCATCCCAGCGCGCCTCYAWCTTGTGCCGGCGTACCCGGCGCGAATAGATCGACACGCCGATGTAGATCACCGTCAGCACGATAAACAGACCGAACATCAGCCGTAACATCGCCAGCATCTCAGGACCCCCTTACCGCGCCCCAGGGGCCAACCCGGCGAATCATTTCAGCCGGGGCGGCCCACGGGGACATTTCCGGCGCATCCCCGGTCATATCCGGTTCATGCCCGAACAAGGCCGCGCGCGCACCTGCCTTGTCCACCTGATACTCTCGTTCCAGGAAATTTGCCACATAGGTCTTTTTGGCCTCGGGCCAACCGGAATACAGCCGATAGAACAGGTCTTTGTGGCAGATGAACAACTGCCGGATATCCAGCGGGCACAGTTCGGCCAGCAACATGTTGATCAGGTCATGTTCGGGCGTGTCGGCGGCGCGCAGCGTATAGAAATACGCCGGATGATCCGAGGCGATGCGCGGCCAGTCACCGCCCCCCGTGGACCAGTTCAACAGCGACGACAACCCGGCATAGACCTCGGGCAGCAGCGCCGCATTCTTGCGCGCCAGCCGGCGCATGTCGGCGCGGTTCAGCCCGGTCAGATCAAACCCGGCGTCTGCGGCCACGTCGATCACGATGAAATCCATCTTTTGTTGCAGGATCGCGGCGGCGTCCAACCCGGGAGCCTTGACGATCGGTTCAACCAGATCGTTATAGTCGAAAAACTTGGCTATCCGGTTGCGATCGCCCTGATCGAACACATATTTGATCGGCAATTCGCCCAACGGTTCCTTGTCACGCGATGCAATCAACGCCGGGTGCTGCATGTCCTGAAACAGGTAAATCCCGCCGAAATGCGAGGTCCAGAAGTTCTTTTGCTCATAACTCGTGTGTTTTAACCGCACCGGATTGCGGGCGATATCGCCGGATTTTTCCGCCAGCCCGATCATTTCGGCGATCAGCACATCGTCAAACCACGCGTCCTCGTCTGACTTGAACCGATCAATCAGCGTCGCCAGTTCCCCGGCGTTTTGCAACGTCCCACCCGGCGTATCGGCCTCGATCGAGACCCGGCGAATGTCGAACAATTTGCGCGGCGACGACACCTCGAACACCGAATTGACCAGCTCTCCCGCGACCGAATCCGTGGCCGTCAGGGCAAACAACTGCGCCGCGTTTTCGCTGATAAAGCGATGCAGAATGTCATGGCTGGTCGAGAATTTCACGTTCAGCAACGGGCACTTACGCTGCTCCGTCGTCAAAAGAATGAACTGCCGGTTCACGCCGCCCTGATTAAGATACAGATCATCGCCCAACTCATCGCCCACTTCCGGGGAATACCCCGAAATGTCGATATGAAAATCCGCCAGCGCGGTTTGTTTGCCGGTCAGATGTTTCAACGCGCGGTTATAGCGATCCACCAAGGCGGGGCTTTCCACATGGTGCAGATTGCCGAACATCAGACCCTTTTCGATCAGGCGTTTCATGCGGTGACCCTTTTGCGGCGCAGACGGTTAAAGACGGTGGCATAGATCGGCAACCACAGGAAGGCCGAAAACCCGGTGATCGGCAGGGTGCGCAGGTAAAGCGGCACGGGGTGGTCGAATTCCGACACCGGGTCGGGATCCAGCAGGTAAAAGGCCCCGTAGGCAAAGACGAAACAGGCCGCGAGGCCAAGCAGCCCGGCGGAAAACGGGCCAATGGCATCAAAGAACGGCGCGTTGATGACCGATTGCGCGATCAGGATGCTGGCGATGATTGAGACGAGGATGATGGAGGTGAAGAAGAAGAATATGGTCATTTCATAGTTGCACCGCTTGCTGGCTTGTCAAAGAAAACTGGTGTCTTTTTGTTGGGAGGGTGCCCTACCAGATCAGTTGGCACATCGTAAACGACTTCGCGCATCTCGTTGTTACGGGATGGGATGAACACTAGTTGGTTGCAGAATCCAGCATGGGTTTTACCCAGCCATTCTGTTGCCTGCAGATTCCAATCGAGCCATTCTTTGAACCTAGAATCTTTTTCTTCCTTCCTTCCAAAATTGGTCCATTTTCGTTCCAGCCGAGCCTGAAACATTACCTCTTCACCAAGTGGAAAAAAATCATTTCCCCCATACTCATGGGTGTAGAAATTGCAATCGGCCTCCTTTCTAATGTGACTTAAGTTTTTTAAGGCTGCAGAAAAGGAATAATGGTTGGCCGCTTCGTTTCGAACAATTCTTGAAACCTCGAAGCCACCACCAGCACGCAGTGCTTGAAATTCATCGGCCAGTCCATCTGCCAGTTTCAACAAAACAGGATCCTTGGTCGTGGGCTTATTTGACCAGAGTAGATCCTGCATGAACTTAAGGGCCTCGTAGATCTTTGAGCTCCACGCTCTGAGGATCACGAAATACTGAATTTTTATGGCACTGTTAATTGCATCTGTTCCCGTCAATTTTAACTCCTGCGCCAAGAACACTCTCTGAAGTGCATTCACTTCGCTTACGGCGTAGGAAAGAACAGAGATCACGGCTTGATGGTCTTCGGGAAGTAACTGGAGCCTTTCCAAACTTAGGTCATATTGCAAAAGAGAAATGGTAGACTGCTCACTCACCCCTTCCCCTCCAGATACCGCCGTTTCGCCTCTTCCGTGCGCCCATATTCCCGCACCATCCCCTCAATCGCCACCTCGTCCGACTTGTCGGCATAGCGGAATTCACTATCCGCATAGCGGTTGATTTCCTGTATCACCATCTCCACCGTGATCGGCTGGCGCAGCTCTGAAATCATGCCCTTTTTGGTGTCGTAATCACGAAACAGGAACAACTCCGGCTCTTGCATCCATTCATCCGGCAACTCAAAATCCATGGCCCTGACCTTGACCGCATCCGTAATGTTCTTGATCGCGCGGCCTGTGAACCGGTCGTCCGCCTGTTGGATACCCTTCAGATAGATGCCCATCTTGGCAATCGTGTCCAATTCGCCGACCTCACCGCGCACCCGGTCAAACACCCGCAGCAACCCATCCTCTTTCGGGCGTGTATGCCCGGCGAAACTGGCGGCCACGGCGGATTTGATCTCCTGCGCCGCATAGGCCTGATGATCGCCCAGCGGAATATCGTGGTTCTTGCCCATCAGCAGATACAGAATGTCGATATAATCCTCCTGCGTCTGTGGCCCGTCCACCAGAAACCGCGCCCCCGCCCGTTGGCGCAGGGCATCATCGACGTTCTCGGGATAGTTGGAAAACATACCGAACGTACAGTTGCCGCGCACCACGGTGTTGGCGCCGGCAAAGCTCTCCATCAACACCGCCGTGATCTCCAGTTGCCCCGCCGATGATTGCCGGTCACCGCGTTTACCCGCCAGCGTGTCAATGTCGTCGATGGTGCCGAAACCGATCACTGACGGGTCAAGAATGGTGTCGATAAACGCCTTGGCGTTCTGACCGGATTTGCCCTGATAACTGTCGATATTGTCGGTGCTCAGGTTCTGATATCGGAACGGATAGCCGGCAATACCGCAGTATTCATTGATCATCCCGGCCATCATCTGGATCAGCGTGGTCTTGCCGGTGCCCGGTTTGCCATCCCCCATAAAGGTAAAGATGAACCCGCCCAGTTCGGCAAACGGGTTCAGCCGCCGTTCAAAATCATACGCCATCAGCATCTTGGACAGCTTCATCGCCTGATACTTGGCGATATGGTTGCCCACGACTTCGTTTGGCTTCTTGAAACTCATGGTCAGGGTGGTCGATTTCGCCTTTGACGCCGGGCTAAAGCCACGCAGGGTCAGATCGTCCGCCTCAACCCGCCATGTGGCGGTGTTGAACGCCTCAAGATGTGGCGCGGTACGGGCGCGCAGGGCGACCTTTTCCATCAACTGTTCGGCAAAACCACTGGCGCAGGCCACCAGCCGCGCGTCATCGCTGGCAAGGTTGGCCAGATCCTGATCCAGCTCCCAAAGAGTGCCATGCAGCGCCAACTGCGCATTATCGGTCAGGATTTCCTGCGCCTCGCCCACCTGAACCGAGATTTCGCCCTGATGCGACGACAACAGATAGGCCAAGGCGTTGCCAAACACATACAGGCTGATCAGCGCCTCGCCGACCAACAGTTCTGAAAACTCGGTCTTGCGTGCCGCCGGCAGATCCCCGGCCAGATTGGCGCGCTTCAGATCCGCCAGCGCGGTCTGTTCGGAATAATTTTCCGCCATCGCCAGCGCGATCGCCAACGCCCGGCGCAGGGTGTTCATCACCACCGCCTGTTGCGGCGAGGTCAGCGCGTCACCCCCGTCCGACGCGGTGATCCGCTCGATCAGATGCACCCCCTCGGGGCGGGTCGTGCGGCGGGTGACCAGACCGGGCGTGGTCGACCGGAACCTTCGGCGGGCGGGAATGCCGGACGACCGGCCTTCGCCCTGTGCGGGTGCGGTCGCCGTGGCGATGCGTGGCGTATGGTCGAACCCGTCAAGCATGGCGAACGCACCGTCATAGTGTTTCACGATATCTTCTTCACGCAGTTCCATTTGATCGGATGTCAGGCTCATGAATTATCCTTGTCTGTGCGTGGGTTTCACCCACCCTACAGGATCGCCGTAGGGTGGGTGGAACCCACGCTTAATACCTCAATACCCGCCCCTGCGGACTTACGACAAACTTGCGCACATTGGCGAATCCCGGTGGGTTTTTCTCGGCCAGCACCTGAAACGGACGCTGCGGCAGGATGATTGACCGCTGCGTGCGCGTCGCCCCGGTATCCGCCCCGCGCCCGCCAAACGGGTCCAGCGCGAACACCTCGCGTTCCACCGATCCGAACCAGCCGGATTTCTCTTCGATCGCCCGCTCACTTTGCAATTCTTCAGTGGTCCAGGCCAATGCCCAATCCTGCCCCTCGGGCGCGCGGGCCTCGGTCAACACCTCGCGCAGCGGCCCTGATTGCTCGGTGAACTGATGCGAATACATCGGTCCCACATGAATGCGACGCAGGAACTTTGGATGCAGGTCGTCGAAATCCTGATCAAACCCCTTGGCAATCGTCACCAGTTTCAGCCCGGCCATGGCCTGCGCCATCAGATGCGCCTGAACCTCGGGCCAGCGGTTCTGATCCTTGGGCAGGGCCACGCGCCCGGTATCCTCAAGCTCCATCATATAGATCACCGGCAGGTTGATCTGGGTGTCATAGACCGCCCAATGCAGCAGGAATTTGCGCCGTTGATCGGTGATATTGCCCTGCCAGATACATTCGGGATCGTTGCGCACCCAGAACATCTGACCCCGGACCAGTTCCTGATAATAAAGCCGCTGCGACAGGGCGAATTGCAGCTTGGTCGGGATCTTGCGGTCGCCAACGATCTCTCGGACCATATCGTCCTTCAGCGCGTCCTCGCTGGGCATATTCGCCAGATGCGAGGCCGCCTGTTGCGCGTCATTGGCCATGGTCATCAATTCAGCCGCCACCGGAAACCCGCTGTCGCGTTTGTCCATTTCCAGCCAGCCAAGGAACCGCCCCGTTTCGCGCCCCACCAACAGGTATTTCATGCTAAGCGCGCGAAAGGTGAACGTCAGCGCCATCAGATAGCGGGTCAGCGCCTGCACCTGCGCCTTGTCAATATCGCCCTCGGCCTGCATCTGCGCGGCCACGCGGGTCAGATGCCCGGTGATCACCTCGAACTTGCGGAAATACCGGCGCGAGGCAAAAGTGTCGGTCAGGCCGGTCTGGTCGTTGTCAGGGTCAGCCAATGGGAACCATCCCTTTCCGGCTGTTATGATCCTTAACCAGTTGTTGATACAGCCAGGTGCCGGACCTGTTTTGAGTGCGGTTCAAGAGAAAGCCATCTTTCATCTGTGTGCCATAAAAATTGGTCGCCAACGGACGCCCGGTGATCCACCACAAAACGACAATGATCGCCCCGGCCGCGAAAATGGATGCAAACGCGGATACGAACGCAAATTCCGCTTTGTACAAAACGGAATATTCAGGTTCCAGCACCGGTACAAAACGCAACAAAAATAACGACAAGCCTGCCGCCGCTCCTGCCCAGACTAATCTGCGAGGGACCAACATCATTCCCCATAAAGGTTCTTGTCATGCTTTTCGACGATCTTTGAAAACCGCCGCGCGAACCTTTCATCCGCCTTGGCCTTGGCCTCCAACACCTCTCGGGCGAACACCATATGATCCTCGTGCGCCTCCAGCATATCGGCCATCTTCTTGTTGGTCGCGGTGCCAATGGCGGCCATCGCCGTCTGCGCCTCCTGGTCGGTCTTGACGCCAATCTCGTTGATCCGATGCGCCACATCCTGCTGCTGCGCCGTCTTCAGCGACTTCGACAAAGCATCATATAAAACAACCCGCTGCTTGGTGTCCGTCTGCAACTTGTTGATCAACACCATCTGCGTCGCCGCCTGATTTTGCAACGAATCCACCCACGTCTTGCCCTTTTCGATATACCGCTCAAGCGTCTGCGACTTGGCCAGATTGACCTGCTCGTCCTGCACCATCTCGTTGTATTTATTGTTTAATTCGGCCAGCTCAGTTTCCAGCTTGGTGCGCGCCGCCGCATCCTGCTCCACCGAAATCTTGTTTTCCAGCGTGATGATCTTGGGATCCATCGCCAGAATATCGACGCGCAATGTTTCCAACTCACCCACGGTCAATTCCCGGTCGTCCAGGGTTTCAACCAGATTGGTTTCCACCTTTTCCTTCTGCTCATTCAACAGCCCCAACTGCCCTTCAAGCAGCGAGACAATCACATCCGACTTGGCAATCAGATCCTGCAACTTGTCGTCAATACTAGCGGTGCGCATCCGCTCCTGACGCATGGATTCCGACTTGCCCCGGCTGAAGATACCGACAAAACTCTCCCACCCGGTTTTTGAGCGCATCTCGTCAAAATCCTTGGAAAACGCAGACGTCACGTCGTCCAGCCCCATGATCAGCTCGGCAATATTGGCATTCATCACATCCGTATGCGCATGCACATCATCCAAAGTGGCATTCTCAATATCGATATCGGCGTCCTGCCCCGCATCAATCTTGGCGCGCGCTGTCTCAATCCGTGCGGTCATCGCCTTTATCCCCGCCTGAGATTTCTTCACCTCAGCCTGAGATTCGCGTACCAATGCGTCAAAATTCGCCATCAAACACTCCTGTTTATCAATACCTTCACCAATACATAGGGAATGTAACGCCGATTTACATCAGGCGCATTCCCGCATTTCCCCGAGTTTCGCAAAAACACAACAAAAATGGAACCCGCAAACCCCCAGAGCCAAAAACCCGCGCCCGCCCCTTCTTCTTGTTACAAATACTCGCGCCGCAGGCACGGCCCCCAAGGGGGGCCATTCCATACGTTTCAAGTTGCAACTAGCCAACCACGTTGAACGCCGGCCCAAAGGGGTAGCCGGTAATATTATCGGCCCCATTTTCGGTTATCACCAGAATATCATGCTCCCGATATCCCCCCGCACCCGGCTGATCATCGGCAATGGTCAGCATCGGCTCCATCGAAATCACCATGCCCGGCTCCAACACTGTGTCGATATCCTCGCGCAACTCCAACCCCGCCTCGCGCCCGTAATAATGCGACAACACCCCAAACGAATGACCGTAGCCAAAGGTGCGGTATTGCAGCATGTCGCGTTCCTCCAGAAATGCGTTGATCTTGTGGGTCACGTCCGAACACACTGCCCCCGGCAACAACAGCGACATGCCATATTCATGCGCCGCGACATTGGCCTCCCAGAACTTCAGGGACGCCGCATCAACCTCGCCAACAAACAACGTGCGCTCCAACGCGGTGTAATAGCCCGAAATCATCGGGAACGCGTTCAGCGACAGGATATCACCGCGCTCAAGTATCCGCCCGGTGACCGGGTTATGCGCCCCATCGGTGTTGATACCCGATTGAAACCACACCCATGTATCGCGGTATTCGGCGTCGGGAAACCGCTTGGCGATCTCGGCCTCCATCGCATCGCGCCCGACCATTGCGACGTCTATCTCGCGCGTGCCGGGGCGGATCGCATCGCGGATGGCATAGCCGCCGACATCGGCAACATTTGCGCCGTGACGGATCAGGGCAATCTCGGCCGGGGATTTGTGCATCCGCTGCCGCATGGTCGTAGGGGCGATATCAACCATCGTCGCCGGAGACAGAAAATCCTCAAGCTTGTCGCGCTGAACCAATGTCAGATGGTCGCCCTCATACCCGATCACACCGCCGGTCCCACAGACCGATGCCACGGCGCGCCAGTAATTGTCGCGCTGCCAGTCGGTATAGGTGATGTTGTCGCAAAAACTGCGCCGCGACGGCTGGCCCGCATCAATCCCGGCGCTGATGGTGACGCACTCACTCTCGGTGACCACAAGGCCATAGGGGCGCCCGAATGAGCAGTACAGGAACCCGGAGTAATAGGCGATATTGTGCATCGACGTCAGAACAGCGGCGGTTGCGCCAACCTCTTGCATCCGCGCACGCAACCCGGCAAGGCGGGCCTCGTATTCGGCAGTCTCAAACGGCAATCGTGCCTTGTGGCCATTGTGATAACGGTAGGTTTCGGGGCGTGTGGTCATGGCTGACCCTCCTTTGCAGAAAGGTCCCGGCGTTCAGGACAACTCGGGTGCAAAACAGAATTCTGGTGGCGACGCCATCGCCAGTACCCACAACTTGTTTGGAACGATTCCCTTACCCACGCAAGAGGTTTCGGCGGTCACCCAGCCTTAGCGCAGGCCGCGCTTTTGCGCCTCTTTCAGCAATTTGGCATAAACGTCGCTTTGGGTGCCGTGCGCGTAGCCGGTCTGTGCCACCTGACCGCGTGGCGACGTGGTTGCCCCTATGCCTGAGGACGCCCCTTCGGTCAGAATCTGCGATGTGCCGTCGGTCTGCATCGTGAAAAGATAGTAAACCGGGTTGATGTCAATTACCGGCGTGATCACCGATTTGCTTCCGGCCTGCGCCGCTGTGATCCCAAACCCGACCATTGCTATTGCAAGAAGTATCTTCATTTGGCGTTTCCTTCATCTACAGCGGTAACTTCAGCGGTGGTAAACCTTATGGACGACGGGCAAACCGTTTGCCCAGTGTGACGGTCAAAAGTATCCGCCGACCCGACACGTTGTTGAATGTATCACCGATTCCCAAATTAATCAGTAAGTTCTTTTCGGGAAACGGCCAGAAATTGACACCGGTGATGGCCTCATCGCCATACCAGGCAATGCTTAGCCCGAAATTCTTGTGTATCCCGACGCCAATGCCACCGTAAAACCCCGGGTCCGATCCGAACCGCGAAACCCCCGACCCATAGCCGGCGCTGACCAGAATGGGGAGGCCCAGGTTTTCATCAGCGCGCCGGACCGAAGAAAAGCTGAGGTTCCATTCAGGATCCAGAACAGATGAATCGCCCCAGGTCAGCAGGTTCTGCAACCCCAGTCCCGCGGCCCCCTGCCAGATTTCCTCAAGCGAAAAATTGCGGCTGAAATGCAGGCCAACCCGCCCCGAAGAGCCAAAATGCGACGGCGTCGTCGAGGTGATTTCGATCACCGGCGTAACCCCGATTGCGGTTTGCGCATTGCCCAGCCCATAGCCCAGCGCGATCGAGGCGTCAAAATCCTTTGGCCGGCCCCGTTCCCGCCGGTCAGTGGCGGCAAAGGACACAAACCCAAACCCGCGCGGGGCACCAAACCCTGACGGAATTCCCATGATAACCGTCCGCTGAGGATAGTCCCGCCGCGTCTCGATCTGGCGCAACAGGTCAAGGATTTCCTGATCGCTTAAGGTCGAGGGATCAAAGTCGGGGCTGCTCAAAGAGGGGGGGCCAACGCCGTCCTGCGCCATTGCCAGCGACGGCAACAGGCTGATCAGAAGAATTGAAATCCAACGCTGCATCCTACGAATTTTCCCTTGGGTCAACTGGTTTTCCCTTGGGTCAACTGGTCAACCGCCGCACCATGTCACTGTCGGGATCAGCCAGCGGGTCGATGACGTTGAAATGATGGGTGTCCGGGGCAATCACCAGATCGCTGCTCCAGGCGTTGGCCAGCCACCTTGCCTGATCCAGAAACGCGGGCCGTTCATCCGCGCCAACCCAGACGGTCACCGGCACATCATGGCGATCATGCATCAACATTGGGCTTTCGGCGGTGGCCTCAGATTCGAGCAGGTGAAAATCGGCGTTCATCACCGTGCGCCGCAACGGGCGCAGGTCCGACAGGGGTGATATGGGCAGGATATGTGTCAGTCGCCCGGCAATCGTCGCCGGCATCAGCGTCCGGTCCAGCATCCGCGCGGCCAGATGCCCCCCGGCGGAATGGCCGGTGATCGAAATCGGCCCCTCGGTTTGCGCGGCAATTGCCTGTACGGCCTGCGCGATCTGACGGGTAATCTGGCAAATGCGAACATCCGGGCACAGGTCGTAAGACGGCATGGCCACCGCCCAGCCGCGCGCCAGTGGCCCGGCGGCAAGGTGGGAAAACGACTTGGGGTCGAACATCCGCCAATAGCCGCCATGCAGGAAAATCACCGTGCCTTTCGTGGTCCCGGCAGGGCGAAACAGATCATATGTCTGCCGCTCTGACTCGCCATAGGGTTGATCCAGAACCGCGCGCTTGCCAAGGCTTTGCCGCAAGGTCGCTGCGGCCTCTGCCCAGCGCACAGGATAGGCTGCGGCCCCGTCGATATAGGCCCCATTGGCATAGGCATCATCCAGTTCCATAGCGTTTCCTTCCCAAAGTGGTCCTAGACAAACCTTGCCCCAAATGCTTTGCCTGCGCGAGTAATATTTCTTCGGAGGGACATCTGATGCTGGACGCGACAACTGATCTGAAATCATTGCTGAAGGACCCCAGCCTGCTGGCAACCAAGGCCTATATCGGCGGTCAATGGGTCGATGGCGAGGGCGGCACATTTGATGTGACCAACCCCGCGCGCGGCGACGTGATCGCGCAGGTGGCCGACCTTAGCCGTGCGCAGGTCGCCGGGGCGATTGATCAAGCCGTCACAGCACAAAAGGAATGGGCCGCGTGGACCGGCAAGGAGCGCGCCGCCATCATGCGCCGCTGGTTCGATCTGATGATTGAAAACGCCGACGATCTGGGCACCATCCTAACGGCCGAACAAGGTAAACCACTGGCCGAAGCGCGCGGCGAAATCGTCTATGGCGCGTCCTTTGTCGAGTTCTTCGGCGAAGAGGCCAAACGCGTCTACGGAGAAACCATCCCCGGCCACCAGCGCGACAAGCGCATCACGGTGCTGAAACAACCGATCGGCGTGGCCGCGTCCATCACCCCTTGGAATTTCCCCAACGCGATGATCACCCGCAAGGCTGCACCGGCGCTGGCCGTGGGCTGTGCGTTCGTGGCGCGCCCGGCCAAGGAAACCCCGCTTTCGGCGCTGGTTCTGGCGGTTCTGGCTGAACGCGCAGGCATCCCGGCGGGCGTGTTCAACGTGGTGCCGTCGTCGCGGTCGTCTGAGATTGGCAAGGAGTTTTGCGAAAACCCCGGCGTGCGTAAACTGACCTTTACCGGCTCGACCGAAGTGGGGCGCATCCTGTTGAAACAGGCCGCCGACAGCGTGATGAAATGTTCGATGGAACTGGGCGGCAACGCGCCGTTCATTGTGTTCGACGACGCCGATCTTGATGCCGCCGTCGAGGGCGCAATGATGTGCAAGTTCCGCAATAACGGCCAGACCTGTGTGTGCGCCAACCGCATTTATGTGCAGGCCGGTGTCTATGACGAATTCGCCGCCAAACTAAAGGTGGCGGTGGAAAATCTGGCAGTTGGCGATGGCCTGGAGGCCGGTATCACCACCGGCCCGCTGATCAACGCCGAAGCGGTGGAAAAGGTAAAAGAGCACATCCTTGATGTCACCGACCACGGCGGCACCATCCTGACCGGCGGCAATCCCAGCAATCTGGGGGGCACGTTCTTTCAGCCCACCATCGTCACCGGCGTGACCCAAAGCATGAAGGTCGCGCAGGAAGAGACCTTTGGCCCCCTCGCGCCCCTGTTCAAATTCGAGGACGAAGATGAAGTGATCGCTATGGCCAATGACACGATCTTTGGTCTGGCATCCTATTTCTATGCCAACGACCTAAGCCGGGTCTACAAGGTGGCCGAGGCGCTGGAATACGGCATCGTCGGCGTCAATACTGGCATCATTTCAACCGAGCTTGGCCCGTTTGGCGGGGTCAAACAATCGGGCCTTGGCCGCGAAGGCAGCCACCATGGCATCGATGACTATCTTGAGATGAAATACATCTGCATGTCGGTGTGATCACGCAGCCCTCAGGGGTCTTTCGCCGGGCTGTCCGGCGATTGCCCCTGATGGTTATGGATGCGTTTGACGATGACCCTGCCAGTGAAAAACCGCAGGCTGATCTCTATGGCAAAAGCCAGCACAAAGGCGGCCCCGATCCAGATCAGGATCGACGGTTGCCTGCTGCTTAGATAGATCGCCGACAGCACGATGGCCCCAAGGTTGACGGCAATGGCCAATAGCACCAGCGTCAATGACGCTCCGGTCTTTTTCAACAGGCGCAAATGGCCGATATGAACGATCATGTGAATGGCCAGCGTCGAAATGGCGCCGATGGCGGCAATCGAGGACAGGTCGAAGAATACGGCCATAATCAGGATGATGAACGAACTGATCACCAGGCCTTCTCGTGAATGGCCAAGCGGCGCGCCAAAGACGGCGGGTAATTCGCCCAAGCGGGCCAGTCGATAGGTGACATTGGTCACCGAATAAAGACTGGCATTGATCGCCGATGACGTAGACAGCAGCGCCGCCAGCGCCATGATGGTAAAACCCGCCGCGCCAAAGATCGGGCGGGCCGCCTCTGCCAGCGCGTAATCCTCGGCCTTGATCACCTCGTCCGCGGAAAGATTGCCAAACACCGCCAATGCCACGGCCACATAAAGAACCATCACCAGCAGAATGGAGGTCATGATGGCACGCGGCAATGTGCGGGCGGGATCGGGCATGTCTTCGGCGGCATTGGTGATGATGCGGAATCCTTCATAGGCAAAGAACGTGATCGCCAGCGAGAAAAGCACCGATTGATAGGGCGGGTATTGCGCCGGGGAAAACCGTGTAGGGTCCATCGTGACCAGCCCGGCAATGGCGAAAATGCTTAGGGCGGCCATTTTGATCAACACCACAAGGTTTTCGACCCGAGTCATGGAGCCGGGGCCGCGTAGGTTGATGAACATGAACACCAGAATGATCCCGGCGGCCAGCACCTCGACCAGAAACCCAGGCAGGCCCGCAGGCAAAAGTTCATAGGCGTAGGTGCCGAACGTTCGCGCAACCAGTGACACCGAAACCAGTGCCGAAATATACATCAGAACGCTGATTCCGCCGGAAAATATTCCCGCGCCATAGCCTTGCACCAGATATTCAACCAACCCGCCTGCGGAGGGGTACCGCGCGCCCAGCCGTCCCATGGAATATCCCGACAGCAGGGCAATTACCCCGCCTGCAAGGAACGACATCCAAACGGCGCTTCCGGCGATTTGTCCGGCCTGACCCAGCAGCGCAAATATTCCCGCGCCGACCATCGCGCCGATGCCCATGGCCACTGCTGACCAGAAAGAAACGGAATTTCCCGACTTGTGCATCCTCAATATCTCCTTGCCGTTCCCCGGAACATGGTGTGCTTTTTCCCGTCTCAGCCCATCGGTTGGATTTTTTTCCAAGGATTGACCCGCGTGCTGCGTCATATAACCGTAATGCGGATGAATGTAAGTGACGAGAATCTGGCCAATCAGGCGGCAAATGGCGACGCGCAGGCGTTTTCAGTGCTTTTGGCGCGTCATTATGATGGGCTGTTCCGGTTTGCGTTTCGGTTGACCGGCGCAAGGGATCAGGCCGAGGATCTGACGCAGGACATCTGCGCCGCCCTGCCCGCCAAGCTGGCCGGGTTTCGCGGTGATGCGCGGTTCACCACATGGCTGTGGCGGGTGGCGGTGAACGCCGCCCACGACCGCCGCCGCCGCATCGCCACCCACAGCCGCGCCGCTGATGGTTGGGGCGATTGGGAGATAAACCGCGTGGCCAGCAGCAAAGAAACCCAAGACGGCATCGACTGGCTGACCCAAGCCATGTCCAGCCTATCGGTCGAATTGCGCGACACCCTCGCACTGACCCTTGAGGACGAAATGACTCACCGTGAAGCAGGCAAAGTTCTGGGCGTATCAGAGGGCACAATCAGTTGGCGCATGGCCGAGGTGAAAAAGCACCTACGCGTGCTGCATGAAAAGGAGCAAAAGGCATGAGTGATGATCTAAAGCACCTAAAAGACGCCCTGCGCGCCGCCACACCTGATGCACCACCCAAAGACACGCATCTGGCACTGGCCATGAAAAACTTCGACGATTTACAAAGCGCCCGCCAAGGATCGCCGTCCGGCGCCCGTCATACTCCTGATCGCCCGACACTCATGTCGCGCATTTCATCTGGAGTTATTCGCATGTTTCATTCCCTCACCACCCGAGGCGCATTGGCGGCCACCACATCCATCACCGCCGTCGGCATTGGCGTTTTCTTTTACACCCAACAACCCGACATC